>JAAWEX010000070.1 GCA_022794495.1 Lawsonibacter sp.
ATACCTGGCGGCAAAGGAGCTGCGGGGCCAGGTTCGGGCGGTCAGACAGATGGCAGAGGGACTGGCGCTGCTGGAGCGGGAGCTGGAGCTGAGCGCCCCGCCCCTGATCCAGCTGCTGGAGCGGGGAGCCGCCCGCAGCGGGGGGCCGGCCAGAGCGCTGTTTCAGGGCTGCCTCCAGGGGATGGACAGCCTGGACCGGGAGTGCTTTTCCGCCCTGTGGAGGCGGCTGGTGCCGGAGTGCGGCGGGTTAAGCCCCGAGGGACAGGCTGTTTTGCTCCCCTTGGGGGACACCCTGGGGCGGTACGGCGAGGACCGGCAGCGGGAGGCCCTGTCCGCCGCCCGCCGCCGTCTGGAGGAGCTGGCCGGCCGCCTGGAGGCGGACAGCCGCCGTCAGGGCCGGGTGTATCAGGCGCTGGGCCTGTCCGGAGGGGCGTTTTTGGTGATTTTACTGCTGTAGAGAGAAAGGGCTGACGCATACAGGGCAGGGCGCTGCCCTTGCCTCGTTACAGAGGCGGAAATCTGATTGAGGCAGGAGCAGAGCCCTTGCCCCACACACAAATACGAAAGAAGGCAAAAACATGGAAGTCGATTTGATCTTTAAAATCGCGGCCATCGGCATTCTGGTGGCGGTGCTGAACCAGGTGCTCAGCCGGGCGGGCCGGGACGAACAGGCGATGATGACCACCCTGGCCGGGCTGGTGGTGGTGCTGATGATGGTGGTCCAGGAGATCGCCAGCCTCTTCGACCTGGTGAAGGACCTGTTCGGGCTGTGATGGAGGCCATGGCCAAGCTGGCCGCCGTGGGGGTGACGGCGGTGGTGCTAAGCGCGGTGCTGAAGAAAAACACCCCGGAGCTGGCCCTGCTGCTGGCTCTGGCCGCCGGGCTGTGGATGCTGGCCCTGGCGGCCGAGGGTCTGGGGGCGGCAGTGGCCCTGATGGAGGAGCTGGCGGACCAGGCGGGCCTGTCCGAGGCGTTGCTGGAGCCGGTGGTCAAAACGGTGGCCCTGTCCATTCTCACCAAGCTGACGGTGGAAATATGCCGCTCGGCGGGGGAGGGAGGCGTAGCGGCTTTTGTGGAGACCGCGGGAACCGCGCTGGCTCTGCTGGCCGCCCTGCCTCTGGTGCGGGCGGTGGCACAGCTGATGGGGGAGCTGCTGGGATGAGACGTGTGCTGATTTTCTGCGCGCTGGCCCTGATGTGCGCCGTTCCCGCTCTGGGGGTGGAGATCACCGTCCCCGGCCTGGATCAGGTGTGGGAGGAGGCGGAGGGCTACGGCGTCAGTCAGAAGGACTCCCTGGACCAGGGGCTGTCCAACCTCTTTTCCGACGTCCTGGGCCAGGCGGGAGCCCTGTTTCGGGTCAGTCTGGCCACTGCCATGAAGCTGATTGCGGTGGTGCTGCTTTGCTCCCTGGCTGAGAGCGTCAAGGCGGGGGAGGGGCTTCAGGCAGCAAATATCGCCGGCGCGCTGGCGATTACCGCCCTGACCATGACGGACATGGCGGTGATGATCGGCCTGGGCCGGGATACCCTGGGGCGCATGGAGGATTTTTCCACCCTCCTGCTGCCGGTGATGGCGGTGCTGACGGCGGCCACAGGCCATGTCTCCGCCGCCGCCGTCCGACAAGGGGCTACGGTACTCTTTTCCCAGCTGCTCATCACCGCCATGGACAGGCTGTTGATTCCTTTGGTTTACGCCTTTGTGGCGGTGAGCTGTGCCCACGCCGCGGTGGGCAATCCCGGACTGAAGAAGGTGGCCGATCTGCTGAAGAGCGCGATTACATTTGTTCTCACCGCCCTGCTGCTGGCCTTTGTGGGCTATCTCACCGCCAGCGGGGCCATCGCGGGCAGCGTGGACGCCGCCGCCGTCAAGGCGGCCAAGCTGGCCATCTCAAGGGCGGTGCCGGTGGTGGGGGGCATTTTGGCTGACGCCTCCGAGTCGGTGCTGGCTGGAGCGGGGGCGCTGCGGGGGACGGTAGGGGCGGTTGGGCTGATGGTGGTGCTGGCCATCTGCCTGCCCCCGTTTCTCCGCCTGGCTCTGCAATATGTGGTGTATAAGGGGGCGGCCGCCCTGTGCGCCACTGTGGCCCAGCCCCAGCTGGCCGGACTCATCGACGCCATCGGTTCCGCCTTCGGCTTGGTGCTGGGGATGACGGGGGCGGGGGCGCTGGTGCTGCTGGTGAGCCTGGTGTCCGCCATCGGGGCGGTAACGCCATGATGGCGGCGCTGCGGGGCTGGCTGCTGGCGGTTATCGCCGCCTCTCTCCTGTGTGCGGTGGCAGACGCCCTGATGCCGCCGGGGGCGGTCAAACGGGTGGGGAGGCTGGTGTGCGGCCTGGTGCTGATTGGAGCCATTCTCTCCCCCATGAAGGACCTGGACCTGGCTGCGGGCCAGCGGTGGCTGGACGGCTATCTGTCCGGCCTGCGCTTCCGGGAGGAGGAGCTGGAAGAGACAGTAAACAGTCAGATAAAAATCATCATAGAACAGGAGTATGCCGCATATATTGTGGACAAGGCGGCAGAGCTTGGATGGACCTGCACTGCCGGGGTGGAGTGCCGGATGTCAGAGGAGGGGCTGTATCTCCCCTGCCGGGTGGAAGTGGCCGGCCCGCTGACACAGGCGGAGCGGGCCCGGCTGGCCCAGGTGATCTGGGAAGAGCTGGGCGTGCCCCAATCAGAGCAGGTCTACATAGGAGAGGAGGAACTGCCGTGAAGTGGAAGTGGCCTGAGTCGGCCCAACGGTGGAAGGAGGCGCTGAAAAAATACCAATATGTGATGCTGGTAATGGCGGTGGGGGCGGCGCTTTTGTTCCTGCCCACAGGAGACCGGCCCGCCCCTCATACCGAGGAACCGGACCGGGAGGAGGGGGCTGTCTTCGATCTGGAGGCCTTTGAGGAGAAGCTGGAGCACACCCTGTCTCAGATTGAGGGAGCGGGGGAGGCGAAGGTGGTCCTGACACTGGACGGGGGCAGCCGCCAGGTGCTGGCCAGAAATCAGGACCGGGACGGCGAGGGGGGCGGCTCCAACACGGTGGTCACCGTGGGGAAGGGCTCAGGGCAGCAGGATGTGGTCCCCCTCCAGACGGTGGCCCCCGAGTTCCGGGGGGCGCTGGTGGTCTGCCCCGGAGGCGGAAACGCCCAGGTGCGGCTGAAGCTGATCGAGGCGGTGTCCGCCCTGACGGGGCTGGGCTCAGACCGAATCTCGGTGTGTCAGGGGGGAACATAGGGGCGGCGCCCTGCGATAAACAGAAATGGGCCGCCGAAGGCGGCCCCTAAAATGGAAATCAACCTATCAATGACAGGGAGGAATTATCATGAGAACGAAGAAGAGCGACTGGTCTCAGCTTTGGAAGAGGAACGCCGTGGTGGCGGCGATTGCTCTGTTTGTGTGCGCGGCGGTGTATCTAAACTGGAACTATGGCAAGGAAGAGGCCAACGTGGGCAAGACATTGGGGCAGTCCACCATGGTGGGCGGCAAGACCCAGGACCCGCTGCTGAATGGCGACAGCTCCACCGTGTCCGACGCGGACGCCGGAGACGCCAGCACCGCCGGAGACGCCCAGCCCTCTGGCGAGACGGGGAGCGCCTACTTTGCCACCGCCCGGCTCAACCGCCAGCAGGCCAGAGACAGCGCCCTGTCTCTGCTCCAGGACGCCGCCGCCCGTGAGGACGCCGACGACGCGGTGAAAAATCAGCTCAACGACAATATCCAGACCATGGCCAACTACACCGTTACCGAGGCGCAGATTGAGAACCTGGTGATCGCCAAGGGCTACGCCGACTGCGTGGCCTTTATCGGAGAGGATGCGCTGTCTCTGGCCGTCTCCGCCCCGGAAGGCGGGCTGACTGAAACAGACACCGCAAAAATCGTGGATGTGGTAAAGCAGACCGCCAGCTTTACCGCCGACCAGATCCATATTATTGAGGTGGAGTAAACAGGAGGCCTCTGGCGTCAACCGCCGGAGGCCTTTTCAGGCGTCCGCGTCAGGTCCGCCCAGGTGAGAACACGGGTACACAGGCGGCTTAACAGACTGAGGTCGTGACTGACGATCAGCAGACCGAGACGGTGGGCTTGGGCGTAGTCCAGCAGGAAGCGCCACAGCTGGGCCTGGGTGATGAGGTCCAGCATGGCGGAGGCCTCGTCGCACAGGAGAAATTTCAGCTCCGGACGCAGCGTCCGGGCGACACAGATGCGCTGAAGCTCGCCGCCGGACAGCTCCGAGGGGTAGCGCTCCAGCCAGCTCTCCTGAATCCTCAGTCCCTCCAGCACCTCCCGGTTCACCGGGCCGGCCTCGTAGAGGGCGGCTTTCAGCTTTAGGAGGGGGTCGGCCGCCTCCTCCGGGTGCTGGAGGAGCAGCTGTACCGGGCAGAACCCCCGGCGGGGGAGGGGCGCGCCGTCCAGCAGAACCTGGCCCCGGTCCGGCTTTTCCCACCCGGCCAGCAGCCGGCACAGGGTGGTCTTCCCCCGGCCGCTGGGGGCGGACAGCCCCACCCGCTTGCCGGAGCGCAGGGAGAAGCTGATTCCATCCAGCACCGGGGCGGTGTTTCGCCGGGGATAGCGGAAGGTGAGATTGTCGGCTTCCAGGTGCATGAGGCGCCTCCCTTCTTGCGCAGGGGTGGACATTATCTGTCCCTATAAAAATTCGTGCTTCGGCATCGCCCGCCACAGGGCCTGGGTGTAGGGGTGGTCCAGGCCCTCGCCGGTCTGGAAGGCGGCGGCGGGGACCTCGTCCACCGCCCGGCCCTCCCGGAATACGGTGATCTTGTCCGCCGCGGACAGAGCCAGCTCCAGGTCGTGGGTGATGAGCAGCACCCCTGTGCCCCCCTGGGCCAGCTCCCGCAGGTGGCCCAGGATTCTCCGGGCGGTTTTGGGGTCCAGGCCGGGGGTGGGCTCGTCGGCCACAATGAGCCGGGGCTGTTCCATCACGGCGCAGGCGATGAGCACCCGCCGGGCCATCCCCCCGGACAGCTCGAAGGGGTAGAGGTCCTCCACCTCCGGTCCCAGGCCGAAGCGGGCCAGGACCTGGCGGCAGCGGGCACGGGTCTCCGGGTCGTTCCGCCCCCGGCGGACCTGGGGGCCCACCTTCATCATGGGGTCCAGGCAGGTGATTCCCTGGGGAATGAGGGCAATTTCCCGCCCCCGCAGCTCCTCCGCCCGCCGGGAGGTGAGGAGGAGGCCGTCATACCGGATGGTCCCCGACACCTGGGCGTTTCGCGGGAGAATGTGGAGAATGGCGTGGGCCAGCAGGCTCTTTCCCGATCCGCTCTCTCCCACCACAGCGGCCAGCTGGCCGGGTTCCACCCTCAGGGACAGATCCCGGACGGTGCGCAACTCCACCCTGGACAGCCCCCGGCCGTAGCGCTGGAAGGAGACGGACAGGTTTTCTACAGATAAAATCGGCTCCATAGCACCCTCCTATTCCTGGGCGCTGGCCGGAGCCAGCAGCAGGCGCAGCCGCTCCCCCGCCAGGGCGAACATGGCCACCACCAGGACCAGAGACAGCCCCGGAAACAGGGCCAGCCACCACCGGCCAGTGGACAGATAGGCCATGCTCTCCGCTAAAATGATCCCGATGGCGGGCTGTTCCGGAGACAGGCCGAAGCCCAGAAAGGTGACACCTGCCTCGTGGAGGATGGCGTGGGGAAATTGCAGGAGCAGCCCCGTCAGAAACTGGGGCAGCAGATGGGGGAGGAGGTGGTTTTGAAGGAGTTTCCTCCGGGATATCCCCAGCCGCCGGGCGGCCCGGAAATAGGGGGCCTGGCGCAGCTGGAGGACCTCGCTCCGGACCAGCCGGGCCAGGGCGGGCCAGTGGCTTAGAGACACCCCGGCCACCACCCCCCAGAAGCCCCGGCCGCAGGCCAGAGAGATGAGGATGATGAGCAGGATGTGGGGGACGCCCATCACCAGGTCGATGAACCAGGAGATCAGCCCGTCCGCCCGGCCGCCGAGGAGGGCGGAGGCCGTACCCAGGACCAGGGCGGCGGCGGCGCTGACAGCGGCGGTGAGGGCCCCCACCCGGATGGACAGGGACAGCCCCGCCAGGGTGCGGGCCAGCATGTCCCGGCCCAGCCAGTCGGCGCCGAAGAGAAGGGCGGGGCAGGGGGGCAGGTTTTTCCGGGAGAAGTCGGAAACGACGGCCCTGTCCCCCAGGACCGCCCCGCCGGCGGCGATGGCGCAGAGGGCCGCGGCGGCGAAAATCAGCAGGAGCAGGGCGGCTGTTCGGCGGTTTTTCATCCCCTGGACGCCCCCCTTCGGATGCGGGGGTCCACCGCGCCGTAGAGCAGATCGGCGGTCAGGCTGCCTCCGAAGACCAGGGCGGCGGTGACGACGGTGACACCCAGCAGCAGAGGCAGGTCGCCGCCCAGACCGGCGGCCACCGCCGCCTGGCCCAGTCCGGGATAGGAGAAAACCTGCTCCACCAGCACCGATCCCCCGATGATCTCCCCAATGGAGGCAAATTGCAGGGTGATCGCGGGTAAAACGACGTTGCGCAGCACATGCCGGAGGAGAATGGACGTCTCTCCTCTGGCCCTGGCGAAAAGGATGTAGTCGCTGTCCAGTACGTCTGCCACCTTTTCCCGGGTGTGGAGAGCGACGCTGGCCGCGCCGGTGAGGGCCAGGGTCAGCCCGGGCAGCAGGGCGTGACGCAGCCGCGCCAGCAGGGAGACACCCCCACCCCCGATGGGGACGGACAGGCCGATGGGCAGTATCTTTAACCACACGGAGAAGACCATAAGCAGCAGCAGGGCCAGCCAGAAGGAGGGGGTGCTGGAGAGGGTGAGGCAGCAGCCCCGAACCAGCCGGTCGGGCCAGCGGCCCCGGTTGGCCCCAGCAGTCAGGCCCAGCGCCAGCCCCAGCAGGCCGGACAGCAGCCAGGCGGACAGCAGCACCCACAGGGAACTGCCCAGCCGCTGGCCGATGACGGCCAGCACCGGCTGGCGGTAGAGCAGAGAGGTGCCAAAATCTCCCCGCAGGGCGTCTCTCAGCCAGTTCAGATAGCGCTCCGCCGCCGGGGTGTTGACGCCCCAATACTCCTCCAGCCTGGCAATCTGCGCCGGGCTCATGGACCCCAGCGCCGTCTGGCCGATGTTGGTCTGGAGGGGGTCTAAGGGGGAGGCATCCATCAAAAGGAAAGCCGTCAGGCTCACCCCCAGCAGCAGGATGGCCATGCGGACCAATTTTTTTGCGGTAAATTGCAGGCGGTGTTTCACAGCGTACCTCCTGTAGGGGGCGGCCTCTGTGCCGCCCCGATGATTGGACAACCACCGAGAGAAGCGGGGCGGCGCGGAGGCCGCCCCCTACACATTCCACACCCACTGGTCCACGTTGTTGACGATGGACCACCCGTGGCCGTGGGGGTGAATCTTCTGTTCAGCCACCTGGAGGCCGTCCCGGACCCAATAGAGGTGGTCCACATTCACCAGCCAAACCCAGGGCACGTCCCCGGCGATCTCCTCCTGGGCCTGCTGCCACAGGGCGTAGGACTCCTCCAGATCGGTGCAGGCCAGGGCTGCGTCCATCAGCTCGTCCGCCCGTTCGTTGGAATAGGGGGAATACCGTGCGGTGTTGGCCAGGTCGCCAGAGATTTCTGTGTGGTAGATGTTGTACAGCTCCATGGGGGTGTGGGCCCCCCAGCCCCAGACCAGGGGGTTGGACAGGGCGTCGTCATAGGCGGTGTCCCAGCCCACGCCCTTGATGTCTGTTTCAATGCCCAGCTCCTTGAGCTGGTTAGCCAGCTCGGCGGCCAGCCCCTGGCGCACCGAGTCCCCGGCGGAGTAGTGGACGGTGAGCGCGGCGCGGACTCCGTCCTTCTCCCGGACGCCGTCCGGTCCGGGAAGCCAGCCCGCCGCGTCCAACAGCCCGGCGGCTTTTGTCCGGTCGCACCCTGCCTCGCTGACAGGGCTGTACCAGGGCATCCCGTCGCAGACGCTGTAGGCGGGGGTGCCGTAGCCGTTGAGCACGTGATCGATGATGGCCTGACGGTCGATCCCCATGCTGATGGCACGGCGGGCGGCGGGGTCCCAGGTGAACTCGTTTCCCACAACGGTCCCCTGTTCGTTGATGCTGGAACCCCACACCGGCAGGTTGATCCCCCGGTTGTCCACTGTCTGAACGGACAACAGGGAGTAGCCGCTTACGCGCTGGCCGGCGTAGGGGGCGGAGGTGTAGGCCAGGTCGGCCTGGCCCGCCTGAACGGCCAGAAAGGCGGCATCCTCCTCCATAAACAGAAGGGTCACCCGCTCCATGCCGGGGGTGTCCCCATAGTAGTCCGGGTTGGCCTCTAAGATGACCTGCTGGCCCCGGTCCCACTGCCGCAGAATGTACCGCCCGGAACCGATGGGTCTGCTTCCATAGCTGGCCGGGTCATAGGCGTGCGCAGGGAGAATGCCCACGATGGCCATGGTGTAGGGCCAGATGGAGAAGGGACGGGCCATATGGAAGACCACGGTGGTCTCGCCGATGGCCTCAGCCCGGTCCAGCATGGTGAAATCGTTGACCGAGCTGGTGTTTTTTACGGTGTTATAGGTGAAGGCCACGTCCTGAGCGGTGAGCGGTTCCCCGTCGATAAATTGCACATCCTCCCGGATGGCGAGCGTCCAGGTCAGGCCGTCAGAGCTGACCTCCATGTCTGTGGCCAGGTCAAAGCCGATGGTCAGGTCGGGATTGGTCACCGTCAGGGTGGACTGAATCAGGGGCTCGTGGACGTGCTCCCCCGCGCCCCAGCCGAAGGCGGGGTCGAAGCCGGCCGCGGGCTCTGAGGAGGGGTCCAAAACCACGGTGACAGCGCGGCTGTCCCCTGGAGCCTGCTCCAGAGGGGCGGCCTGGCACCCGGCCAGGAGGGAGAGGGTCAGAAGGAAAAGAATGGTCTGTTTCATTGTTGATCTCCATAGCTTGTGCAGGGGCGGTTACCGCTCCAGAAGTTTCATCGCTGCCTCAAATACCGTCTGATAGGGCAGGCCGTTGGCTTTGGCCAGGGCGGCCGCGTCCTCAAACTCCGGCTTGGCGTGGGTTACGCCGAAGCCCTGGGCCAGCTTCACCCCCACAGGGCCCCACTGGGTCTGGACCTGCTCCTGCCTGGGCTTGAGGAAATACTTCATCGACAGGCGGGAGCGCAGGCCGTTTGTGGTGGTGTGGGCAAATATCTGCCGGATCATTTCGTCCTCCTGGTATGGGTCGCACAGCACCGTCAGCACCCAGCCGGGCCGGCCCTTCTTCATGGTGCCGGGGGTGGTGTACACGTCCAGCGCCCCCGCCTCCAGCAGCCGCTGGCAGGCGAAGGCCAGGGCCTCGGGGGTCATGTCGTCGATGTTGCACACCAGCTCCAAAATGTCCCCCGACTCCCGGGGCTCCTCCTCCCCCCAGAAGGCCCGGACGCAGTTGGCCTGCTCAAACTCCTTGGTCCCGATGCCGTAGCCGATTTTCTCCACGTCCATCTCGTCTATGGGGCCGAAGCACTGGACGAAGGTTTTCAGCAAGGCGGCCCCGGTGGGGGTGCACAGCTCTCCCTGAATCTCCCCGCCGTAGGTGGGGATGCCCAGCAGCAGGCTGGCGGTGGCGGGGGCGGGGACGGGCATAATCCCGTGGGCACAGCGCACCGTCCCGCTGCCCACGTGGATGGGGGAGGCGGTGATTAAATCGGGGTTCAGCATATAGAGCGCCAGACAGACCCCCGTGACGTCGGCCACCGCGTCCAGGGCCCCCACCTCGTGAAAATGGACGTCCCCCACCTCACAGCCGTGGGCCTTGGCCTCAGCCTGGGCGATGGCGTCATAGACCGCCCTGGCGTTGGTCTTCACCCAGTCGGGCAGGGACAGGCCGCCGATAATTTCCGCGATATGGCCCGGCGTGGCGTGGTGGTGATGATGGTGCTCGTGTTCATGCTGGTGCTCATGGTGATGGTCATGGTCATGGTGGTGGCCGTGCTCATGCTCCTCGTGGCCGTGGACCGTTACCCGCATGTGGGTGCCCGCAATTCCGCTGGTTTTGGCGGCCACAGGGGTCACCTCCACGCCGGGCAGGCCCAGATTGTTCATGGTATCCAAAAAGCTTTTTTTCTG
>JAAWEX010000071.1 GCA_022794495.1 Lawsonibacter sp.
CCCGGCGGAGGCGATGGCCTGCATGCTGGGCACGTAGGCAAAGCTGACGCCCATGATCACCGGCAGGCCGGAGCCGAAATACTTGCCGGCAGGATAGAGTGGGGGCCTGCAAGCCGCAGATCAGGCGGATGAGGGTGGTCTTGCCCGCCCCGTTTCGGCCCACCAGGCCGTAGACGGCCCCCTTGGGCACGTGCATGTTAAGGCCGCTCAACGCGTGAAAGCCCTTGTAGGACTTCCACAGGCTCTCGGCGGTGAGAATATTGTCCATAGAGAAAGCCTCCTTTTCTTGAGTGGCCCCAGTCTACTCCCAAAGGGTAAAGAGAACGGGGAAGAAAAGGGTAAAGAAACAGGAAAGATTTATGGATTCAGCTTAAACCCGATCCCCCACACCGATTCAATGTGGTCCTGTCCGGTGGCGTCCCGCAGCTTTTTCCGCAGGTTGCTCACGTGGATTTTCAGCGAGCTCTCGGTGCAGTCGGGGGTGTCGGCGGAGATGCGGTCCAGAATCACCGACTTGGCGATGGCCTGGCCGGGGTTCTGGAGAAACAGCTTTAAAATGGCGTACTCCGTCTTGGTGAGGTGAACGGAGGTCCCCGCCGCCGTGACGGCGTGGGAGACGGGGTCCAGCCGCAGCGGGCCGGCCTCCAGCACGGGAGCCAGCCTGGGGGCGGCGCTCTCCCGCAGGCGGACGGCAATGCGGGCCAGCAGCTCCCGGCTGTCAAAGGGCTTGGTGATGTAGTCCGCCGCCCCGCCCAGGAGCAGGCTCACCTTGTCCTCCACCCCCACCTTGGCGCTGACCACAATCACCGGCGTCCCTCGGATTTTGGCCAGCACCTCCTCCCCGGACAGGCCGGGCAGCATCAGGTCCAGCAGCACCAGGTCGGGCCGGCTGCGCTCCAGCAGCAGCACCGCCTCCGTCCCGGAATAGGCCCGGAGGACGGCGTAGCCCTCCCGCTGGAGCAGCTCCTCTAAAAAGCTGCCGATGTGGATGTCGTCGTCAATCACCGCGATAGTTCTCATAGCCGGTCTCCCCTGTTTTTTCCTATTGTACCCCATTTTTCCCGCTGGCACAAGGGGATTTCAACTGCCTATCGACGAACGGTTTTTCTTATGCTATAATTCAAATAATATCTGCCGAGGAAGTGACGTGATGGGCAAAAAACCGGCCAAGCGAATCTGTACGGGGCTGCTGGCCCATGTAGACGCGGGAAAGACCACCCTGTCCGAGGGGCTGCTCTATCTCAGCGGGGCGGTGCGCAGATTGGGCCGGGTGGACCACCGGGACGCCTTTCTGGACACCGACGCCCAGGAGCGGGAGCGGGGGATCACCATCTTCGCCAAGCAGGCGGAGCTGGTCTGGGGGGACACCGCCCTCACCCTGCTGGACACCCCCGGCCATGTGGACTTCTCCGCCGAGATGGAGCGTACTCTACAGGTGCTGGACTGCGCCATCCTGGTCATCAGCGGCGGCGACGGCGTCCAGGGCCACACCCGCACCCTTTGGAAGCTTCTGGCCCGGCACAGCATCCCCACCTTTCTCTTCGTCAACAAAATGGACCTGGCGGGCAGCGACAAAGCGGCCCTTCTGGCCCAGCTGCGGGACAAGCTGGACGGCGGCTGCCTGGACTTCTCCGCCGGGCTGGAGCCCATTCTGGAGGATTTAGCCTCTCTGGACGAGGAGCTGCTGGACAAATATCTGGAGCGGGGAGAGCTCACCTGGGAGGATGCTGCCGGCCTTGTCGCACGGCGGCTGGTCTTCCCCTGCTATTTCGGCTCAGCGCTGAAGCTGGAGGGGGTGGAGGCACTGCTGGAGGGGCTGGACCGCTGCGCCCCCGCCCCGGCCTACGGTCCGGACTTCGCCGCCAAGGTCTTCAAAATCGCCCGGGACGGAGCCGACCGGCTCACCTATGTAAAGATCACCGGCGGGTCGCTCAAGGTCCGCACCCTGCTGGGGGAGGAGAAGGTCAACCAGATCCGGATCTACTCCGGCGCCAGGTACCAGACCATCGACGAGGCCCCGGCGGGGACAGTGTGCGCCCTCACCGGCCTGACGAAGACCCGTCCCGGCGGCGTGTTCGGGGCGGAGCCTCCCTCTCCGGAGCCGGAGCTGGAGCCGGTGCTCACCTACCAGGTCATCCTCCCCCCCGGCTGCGACGTCCACGCCATGCTCCGCAATCTCCGCCAGCTTGAGGAGGAGGACCCCCAGCTCCGGGTGGTGTGGAACGAGGCCCTGGGAGAAATCCACCTCCAGCTCATGGGCGAGATCCAGCTTGAGGTGCTCACCCGGCTCATCCGGGAGCGCTTCGGGGCGGAGGTCTCCTTCGATGCGGGAAACATCGTCTACCGGGAGACCATCGCCGGCCCGGTGGAGGGGGTGGGCCACTTCGAGCCCCTGCGCCACTACGCCGAGGTCCACCTGCTGCTGGAGCCCGGCCCCAGGGGCAGCGGGCTGCGCGTCGCCTCCGCCTGCTCCACCGACCAGCTGGACCTGAACTGGCAGCGGCTGATTTTCACCCACCTGCTGGAGAAGCGCCACCGTGGGGTGCTCACCGGCTCCCCCCTCACCGACGTGAAAATCACCCTGGTGGCCGGCCGGGCCCATGTGAAGCACACCGAGGGGGGCGACTTCCGCCAGGCCACCTACCGGGCGGTACGTCAGGGGCTGATGCAGGCCCAGAGCATCCTGCTGGAGCCCCACTACAGCTTCACCCTGGAGCTCCCCCCTGACTGCGTGGGCCGGGCCATGACCGACCTCCAGGCCATGGGGGGCAGCGTGGAGGGCCCGGAGCAGGAGGGGGAGCTGGCCCTTCTCACCGGCCACGCCCCAGTGGCCGGCCTGCGGAACTACTGGCGGGAGGTCACCGCCTACACCCGGGGCCGGGGCCGGCTGTCCTGCACCCTCCGGGGCTACGAGCCCTGCGCCAGCCAGGAGCAGACCGTCTCCCGCTTTGCCTACGACCCGGAGCGGGATGTGGAAAACACCCCCGACTCGGTCTTTTGCTCCCACGGTGCGGGGGTAACGGTGAAGTGGTACGAGGTGAAGGACCACATGCACCTGGACAGCGGCCTGAAGCTGGGCATGGAGGGTCCCCCGCCGGAACCAGCCGCCCCCGCGGCCAGTGAGCGCTCACGCCGCGGGGGAAGCCTGGAACAGGACAAGGAGCTTCAGGCCGTTTTCGAGCGCACCTACGGCAAGGTCAATCGCGGCCTGGCCTTCCAGCCGCAGAAAAAGCCCGCCCGCACCAGCCTGGACGAGGGAAAATACACCATCAAAAGCCAGAGGACCGGCCCGGAGTACCTGTTGGTGGACGGCTACAACATTATCTTCGCCTGGGAGGAGCTCACCGCCCTGGCCCGGCAGGACGTGGCCGCCGCCCGGGGCGCGCTGGAGGACATTTTGTCCAATTACCAGGGCTTCCGCAAGTGCGTGGTCATCCTGGTGTTCGACGCCTACAAGGTAAAGGGCAATCCCGGCTCGGTGGAGAAGAAAAACAACATCTAT
Source organism: Lawsonibacter sp. (assembly GCA_022794495.1). Lineage (GTDB taxonomy): Bacteria > Bacillota > Clostridia > Oscillospirales > Oscillospiraceae > Lawsonibacter. The sequence continues at coordinate 3,503 of JAAWEX010000071.1, forward strand.
GTGGTGTACACCAAGGAGGCCGAAACCGCCGACGCCTATATCGAGAAGGCCACCTACGACCTGGGGAAGGACCACCGGGTCCGGGTGGCCACCTCCGACGGCCTGGAACAGCTGATTATCCTGGGCCACGGGGCGCTGCGGCTGTCGGCGCGGGCCTTTCAGGCGGAGGTGGAGCAGGCTCAGGGGGAAATCTCCGACCTGCTCGCCAGGCTCAACCGGCGGAACGCCGGGGACCGGAAGCTGAAAAACACCGCAAGGATCATCAAAAAATCAGGGCCTCCGGATTGACCGGAGGTCCTGTTTTCACAGCAGCAGGGAGACCAGGGGTATGGTGACGATGCACAGCAGGCTGGATACAAACACCGCCCGCACCGCCGTCTGGGTATCGCCGCCGTACTGCTCCCCCAGCAGGGCGGCGGCGGCGGGCGACGGCATGGAGAAATTCAGCAGGGCCGCGCCCAAAACCAGGCTGCTCAGTCCGGGGATCAGGCGCATCAGCCCCCAGGCCAGCACAGGCAGGATGAGCAGCCGGGTCCCGGCGGCGGTGAGGATATCCCGGTCCCGGAAAATATCCCCCGCCTTCCCCTGGGACAAATTCATCCCGGTAATCATCATGGACAGCGGGGTGGTAACGCCGGCCAGGTAGTCCAAGGGCCCCCGGACCGCCTGGGGGAGCTGAATCTGGGTAAAGTAGAAAAACAGCCCCACCACCAGCGACAGATTGATCACGCTGAAGATGACCTTTCCCCAGGAGATGGCCTGGGCGGAGCCGTCTCTGGGCAGGTCCATGCACACCATCTTCGCCCCGATGCTGTACATCATCAGGTTAAAGGGGATGGACAGAATCACCGTCAGCGCCAGCCCCTCCTCGCCGAAGAGGGCCAGGGCCACTGGAAAGCCCATAAACCCGCTGTTGCAGAAGGTGGCGCAGAAGCACCACATCCCCCGCCGGCCGTCGGGCACCCGGAAAAGCCTGGACAGCCCCAGCGACACCACGCTGAACAGGGGCAGGATCACCATCCCCACCAGTAGCATCGAGGCCCCCATCTTTAAAAATCCCATGTCCAGGGGCCGGAGCATGGAGGAAACAATCGTGGCGGGAACTGTAATTTTCATCAGCAGGGCTGTCAAGGGCTTTGAGGCCTCAGCGGGCAGAATCCCCGCCCGCACGGCGAAAAAGCCCACTCCGATCAGCAGAAACAGCCCGATCAGGTTTGAAAGCAGAACGCTCAGGTCCATTATCATATCATCTCTCTATCCAAAGGAAGCCGCCGGCGGAGTTCGCCGGCGGCCGTTAATATTCAGCGGTTTTTGAACGCGGTGACCTTCTCCTTGTTGACAAAGGCGCGCATTGCGTCCTTCTGGTCCTCGGTGGCGAAGCACAGGCCGAAGGCCTCGGCCTCAAAGGCAGTGCCGGTGGCCATGTCGGTCTGCATCCCCCGGCGGATGGCCGCCTTGGACTGCCGCACCGCAACCTGGGCGTTGGCGGCGATGGCGCCCGCCAGCTCCATTGCCCTGTCCATCAGCTCCTCGGCGGGGTAGACGTGGCTCACCAGCCCCATCTCCCTGGCCTCCTCGGCTTTGATGACCTTGGCGGTGAGGATCAGCTCCATGGCGTTGGACACCCCCACGATCCGGGCCAGGCGCTGGGTGCCGCCGAAGCCGGGGGTGATGCCCAGGCCCACCTCGGGCTGGCCGAACTTGGCCTTCTCACTGGCCAGACGGATGTCGCAGGCCATAGACAGCTCGCAGCCGCCCCCCAGGGCAAAGCCGTTGACGGCGGCAATGGTGGGCTTGGTCAGGTTCTCCAGCTTGAGGAACACCCCGTTGCCGTAGGCCCCGAAAGCCTTGCCCTCCACGGCGGTGAAGCTGGACATCTGGCCGATGTCCGCTCCGGCCACAAAGGACCGGCCCGCCCCGGTGACGATGGCCACCAGAATCTCAGGATCCGCCTCCACCTGGTCCAGCACGGCGTTCAGGTCCTCCAGCACCTGCTTGTCCAGGGCGTTCAGCGCCTCGGGCCGGTTCATGGTGACGACGCCCACAGGGCCCTTCTTCTCCAGCGTTACAAAAGCCATAGGAAAATTCCTCCTTATTTTTAAGTGGTGCCCCCATTATAGCGGATATTTCCGGAAAGGGCAAGGGAACAGAGGAACATTTTCTTGACGGGATAGTCGAAATATGGTACATTCCATACAGGTGCTGTCCAACACAGGCGAGGCGGTTCAGCTACACCACCCGAAAGGGGGTGAGCGTATGCCGGTTACGGTCACGTTTCATATCTTCGGTCTTACCGTAACGATACGTATTAAACGCTGAAAACCGCCACCCCGGACCGGTGACGGTTTTCGTTTAAACCTTTACTATTCGGGCTGAACCGTCTTGCGGACAGCACCTTATATGTTTAATATACTACCACCCTGTCGTCTTGTCAAGGCGGCTTTTTATTTTTTGGTGCCGTCCGCCCCACGAAAGGGCCGAATTTCTTGCAACGCTCATTGCTTCTCTTTTTCAGAAACCAACATTTGATAGACAGCTTTTGTAAAGGTTTCTTTTACAAAATCCGTCGATCCAGCTTGTTCATATCTGTCCAAATACGCATCCATAGACTGTACAGCGGTACTTCTTTTGGACAGCTCCTGTAATCCATTAAAATATTCCTTGATATGCGCAATCCCTTCTTGGGGTGTATCATATGCACAGACATTGACTGCCAAAGGGTAATTCGCCACAGCTTCCACCAATTCATCTGTTGACATTTTGCTCAATATGTCATCAGGAATCTGGCAGGCCTCGATCATTTCATCAAGGGACTGAAACGCTTCCCACTCCTCCATCTCTGGAGTAACCGGGTACTGAAATGCTTTCATTGATTCATCCATATAAATATTGACAGAAAAAATGAGCGCCAATAACACCCCAGCAGTAATCAATAATCTATGTCTCACAATGACACATCTCCTCTCGAATCGGCCCCCGGGAGGGGATTATCCTGCCTGACAACGCCATCCGCCGAAAGGTACGCTGTCAGGACGGCTTGCAGCCTCGGTCATACTCATACGGATAAACTCACTCCCTCCCGAATAGAGTGTCAGGAGGGGAGGGATGGACTTGTCAGAAAAAATGCTGTCCGCCGGGAAGGGGGCGCTGTTTCTCACGGCGCTGAGCGCCATCTCCCAGGTACTGGGCTTTTTCTACCGGGTGGCAGGCTTCATTGTGGCGGGGCAGGAAAATTCCTCCTTGTTTTTTAAGTGGCACCCCCATTAAGCGGACAATTCCAGAAAGGGCAAGGGGGATTCTATTCAGTCATACTCGTATAGGCAATAAAAGTTCAAAGCCCCACTAGCCGTATATTTCTCTCCGCGGATCCGTTTTCCCGCTGCGTCATATGTATAAGTCCAATAGGTCCGAACTTCGTTGGAGCTGGAAACGTGTTCCTGCCTGGTTTCACGGCCCTGTTCATCATAATAACGAATATATTTCATGAGGACACCATCAAAATCACGTACCCACTCTATTGTCCGATGATCTGCGGTATCTTCTGTGACTGTATAGGCACCATTTTCAAAACTCATAGCCTGTAAGGTTCCTGCATCATTGTAAATATATCTAGTAACGACATCTCCTGATCCAGCAATGTGATGAGCCACATCCGTCCCAATGCGCCCTTGTTCATCCGGAAAATATTCCACCTCTTGACTCAGCTCTCCGTTCGGGTCATAAATCAGTACTTTGGAATAGGTGTACATATCCCGCAGGCGCATGGGGTCGATGGGGGCCAGCACGTCCAGGCCGGAGTCAGCTTTGACCGTCTCGGCCAGGGCGCTGTCCTCCTCCAGCTCCGCCTTCACGAAGGCGGGGACCTGAGCGGCGGTGAGGGGGGTCACGTTGATCTCCCCGCTGGCGGGGATGGTGCCCTTCTCCCCGGCGGAGACGACGGCGGTATTCTCCCCGTTGGAGCACTCCACCTTCCCCTCCAGCAGGCCGACGGTCAAAGTGCCTTTGTCCTCTGACAGGGCCACCCACCCGCAGGTGCCACGAATCCCCAGCATCATAGTGGAGGTGCGGATATTCATGGTCTCGTCATCGGCCAGGGGCTCCGTCACGTTGAAGAACACCGCCCCGGACAGCACCTCGATCTCCAGGTGCTTATCCTCTTTTTTGATGGCAGCCTGGCTGTTCTGGTCCAGCTTGGAGAGTTTCACCTCATCCAAGTCGATCCAGGCGTAGCTCTCATTTTTCGTATCTACTCCATAGCCGGAGTACAGCCCCAGGTCCTCTCTTGGCTCCACGTTCTTGCCCTCGCCGTCAGAGACGGACACCGTCCCCTCGGCACGCCTCAGGTGCATGGTGGCCGCCGACGTCCCGGAGCCGCTCCCGCAGGAGGTCAGCAGCAACACCAGCGCCAGAAGAAAAGAAACTTGTTTTTTCATGGTTCTACTCCTTTATGTGATTGGATAGCTCCATTATAGTACAAGCCTTTCCAAAACACAACCAAAAATGGATAAATCCGCGCCCTCCCGAATAGATTGTCGGGAGGGGGGATTGTCTTGTCTGAAAAAATGCTGTCCGCCGGGAAGGGCGCGCTGTTTCTCACCACGCTGAGCGCCATCTCCCAGGTACTGGGCTTTTTCTACCGGGTGGTGCTGTCCCGGCTGGTGGGGGCGGAGGTGATGGGGCTGTACCAGCTCATCATGCCGGTGTACTCGGTGCTTTTGTCTCTCACCGCCGTGGGACTGACGTCGGCGGTATCCAACCTCACGTCTCAGCACCTGGCTCTTGGCAGCCGCAGGGCGGCGGACCAGACCATCTCCGCCTGTCTGAAGATTTTCTTTCTCCTGCTCCTCCCTGTGGGGGCCGCGGTGATTCTGGGCTCCGACGCCATCTCGGTCTATCTCCTGGGCGACGCCCGCACCCAGCTGGGGCTGATTCTCCTCATCCCCTGCGTGGCCCTCACCGGGGTGGAGAACTGCCACAAGCATTTCTTCTACGGCTCCGGGGCGGTCCGCCCCCCTGCCATTGTGGAGCTCTTGGAGCAGTTCGTCCGCACCTTCGCGGTGATCTCCCTGCTGGTCCTCTTCCTGCCCCAGTACCCGGAGCGGGTGGTGGGCCTCATCGTGGCGGGGATGGTGGTCTGTGAGATTTTCTCCTCCTGCACCCTGGTCATCCTCTACCGCCGCCGGCGGGGGCCTCTCACCGGCCGGGGGGAGGAGGGCCGGGTCCGGCGCCGGCGCATCCTTTCCATCGCCCTGCCGGTGGGCCTCAACGCCCTGCTGGGCAATCTGCTGGGGGCGGCCAACTCCGCCCTCATCCCCCAAAAGCTGGTGGAGGGCGGGCTGGACCGCTCCGCCGCCGTGTCGCAATTCGGAGTAGTGTGCGGCATGACCATGCCCATGCTGTCCCTGCCCATCGTCTTCCTGGGGGCGCTGAACCTGGTGATGGTGCCCCGCCTGGCCCGGGCCTGCGCCCTGAACCGCCCGGCTGAGGCCCGGAAGCTCATCTCCCAGGCCATCTCGGCGGTGTCGCTGCTCACGCTGCCCTGCATGGCCTTCATGGTGGTGGTAGGCCCCGACCTGGGCCGGGCTATGTTCCACCAGGACGGCGTGGGGGAGTACCTCATCCCTCTGGCCTGCGTCATGGCTATGAGCTGCGGCACCTCGGTGCTGGCCTCCGCCCTCAACGGGGTGGGCCGCCAGCGGACAGTGGCCGCCATCTCCCTGACCGGCGGCGCGGTACAGCTGGCCTTCACCCTGGCTCTGGTCCCCCTGCCAGGGGTGGGCATGGCGGGCTATGTAGCCGGAGCGGTGGCCGCCACGGCGCTGGAGCTGGGGCTGTGCCTGTGGCAGGCGGTCCGGACCACCGGGCTGGAGGTGCGTCCCTTCCAGTGGATGGCCGCCCCCGGCCTGGCCGCCGCCCTGGCGGGGCTGACGGGCAACCTGCTCTTCCGTGTCCTCAAGGACGCCGCCCTGGACCCCGTCCCCGCCGGACTGGCCACCTTGGTTTTTTCCCTGATTTTGTACTTAGCTGCCCTTCAGGCTCAGGGGGTCAGAGCCCGGGAGGTCCTGCGGCTGGACTGGTAAAGGTATATTGACTATCATTTATTCTCGTAGTATAATTAAAATGAAAATTTAAATCTGAGGTGGTGACAGAATCTTCTTGAAATATTGTTCAATTTCTTTGCCTTAATTTTGTGTGTTTTACATATGGATTTTAAATCCGCATTTGTGTATACTATAGTCAGCTAGAGATAATTCTCTAGGAGGGCTTGGCAGCCGCCCTTCCCCTATTGCGTCTGGGGCTTATAATTTAGATTGCAATGTGAAAAGCGTGTGCTTTTCTGCTGCCAGAATGTTTAGCGGCATCTTCTTGCGAGGATGCCGCTTTTTTTGAACGGACGTGCGAACTATGTCGAATTATCTGCGGCAGTTAATTGAGAATTATTAACGGGATTTGATGGGCGATGGAGCAGTGGTAACGCCGACAGATTCTTATGTAAGAGCGCCGGAAGATGGAGAAGTAGGATTTGTATTTGAAACAGGCCATGC
>JAAWEX010000072.1 GCA_022794495.1 Lawsonibacter sp.
GTACTTGAAGATGCGGATCTTCTTGCCCTTGCCGTTCTTGACCACGGTGGCGGCCACAGAAGCGCCCTCCACGGTGGGAGCGCCGAAGGTGGCCTTGTCTCCGTCCAGAACCGCCAGCACCTGGTCAAAGGTGACAGCCTGGCCGGCCTCGGCCTCCAGCTTCTCGATGAACAGGGTGTCGCCCTCTGCCACCTTATACTGCTTGCCGCCGGTTACAATGATTGCCTGCATAGTATTCAACTCCTTTATTACGGGCTCGCTCTTGCAGGCGGGGCTCTCCCCCTTGTCAGCCTGTCTCGATGCGGCTTTAGTATTTTACCAATGGGACAGGCAGTTGTCAAGAGTTTTTCCAGGTTTTTCGATATTTTCTGTAGGGGCACACGCTATGCGCCCTCACAAACAAGAATCACTTGTATTAACCGGAATTATGTGCTACAATGATGCAAAGAAAGGAGGCGGTTTCTATGAAATTCAAACCGGTAATCCCCGACACCGCGCCGCCCGCCGAGATGCTGGAGCAGGACTTCTCCCAGGCCCGAAGCATGGGCAAGGTCCACCTGGGGGAGAGCTGCCTGTTTATCCGCAAATTTTCCGGGACCACCTACCTCCCCTACAGCCGGATTGTTCGAGCCTGGCTGCGTCAGGAGGAGGTCCGAGCCCGGATGTGCTGCGCCACCGCCAATTTTGACCAGTTTTTTCTGGTAATGGCATGCAGCGACGGTGAAGAGCGCCGGGTGCAGGTAGAGGACAAGGCGGCGGGCCAAGTCTGTCTGGACCACATCGCCGCCAAAAACCCGGAGGTCAAAATCGGATATTACAAGCCGCCGCAGTAAAGCCGAGAGGCCGCCTCACAGGGCGGCCTCTTTCTTTTTGGGAGGGGGATCAGGCGACCGTCAGCTTGCGGCTCTTGACCACAGCGAGGAAGCCCAGCATCAGCACGATGCCAATGGGCAGGGAGATGATGCCAGGGGCGCCCATCGTTACAAGGATACCGGCAGCCAGGTAGGTGATGCCGGCGATGGATGCGCAGGAGATGGCATAGGGCAGCTGGGTGGACACATGGTTCACATGGTCGCACTGAGCGCCGGCGGAGGCCATGATGGTGGTGTCAGAGATGGGGGAGCAGTGGTCGCCGCAGACAGCGCCGGCCATGCAGGCGGAGATACAGATGATGGCCATGGGATTGCTCATGTCAAAGACGCTCTGAACAATGGGGATAAGGATGCCGAAGGTGCCCCAGCTGGTGCCGGTGGCAAAGGCCAGGAAGCAGCCCACCACAAAGACGATGACGGGCAGGAAGGTCTGAAGGGCGGAGGCGGAGCGGACGAAGTCACGGACGAAGTACTTGGCGCCCAGGGAGTCGGTCATGCCCTTCAGGGACCAGGCAAAGGTGAGGATGAGGATAGCGGGCACCATGGCCTTGAAGCCCTCGGGAATACAACCCATCATCTCCTTGAAGGACATGGCTTTGCGGACAAAGTAGTAGATGAAGGCGAAGAGCAGGCCGAAGGCGGAGCCCAGCATCAGGCCGACAGAGGCGTCGGAGTTGGAGAAGGCATCCACAAAGTTCTCCCCGGAGAAGAAGCCGCCGGAGTAGATCATGCCGATGACGCAGGCCGCCACCAGCACCAGGATGGGGAGCACCAGGTCCAGCACGGAGCCCTTGGACTCATCCACGTCGTCGTCCAGCATGGCGTAGGGGTTGGAGCCGGAGAACAGGTCGCCCTTCTCAATGGCGTTCTTCTCATACTTGGCCATGGGACCGAATTCCGTCTTCATCAGCACCATGCCCACCATCATCACCACAGTGAGCAGGGCGTAGAAATTGTAGGGGATGGCCTTGATGAACAGGTTCAGGCCCTGGCCGTCCTCAGCGAAGGAGGCTACCGCCGCCGCCCAGGAAGAGATGGGGGCGATGATGCAGATGGGAGCGGCGGTGGCGTCGATGAGGTAAGCCAGCTTGGCCCGGGACACATTCTGCTTGTCGGTGACGGGGCGCATGACCGAGCCCACAGTGAGGCAGTTGAAGTAGTCGTCAATAAAGATCAGGCAGCCCAGCAGGATGGTGGCCAGCTGCACTCCGGCGCGGGACTTGATATTTTTCTTGGCCCAGCGGCCGAAGGCGGCGGAGCCTCCTGCCTTGTTCATCAGGCAGACCATCACACCCAGGATGACCAGGAAGATCAGGATACCCACGTTATAGCCGTCAGACAGAGAGGCCACAATGCCGTCGTTGAAGGCGTGGAGCACCGTGCCCTCGAAGGAGAAGTTGGAGTAGAGCAGCCCGCCCACCAGGATTCCGATGAACAGCGAGGAGTAGACCTCCTTGGTAATCAGGGCCAGGGCGATGGCGATTACCGGGGGCAGCAGGGACATGGGGCTGTTAAAAAAGCTGCTGGGCGACTGGACATAGCCAGAGCCGCCGCAGGCGCCGCAGGGGACGGCCTGGCAGTCGTCAGACAGGACGACGCCCACCGCGCCGCAGTCGGGGCACTCGATCATTTTGGTGCCCGTCGCCTCGGTGGGGTCGCCGGCAGCCAGACAGGTGGTGACCATCGCCAGGAGCATCATCACCAGCACAGCGGCCCGCACAGCCCAATTTTTTCTGGTTCTCATACGTATTTCCCTCCTAAATTTTTGGGGTCGCACAAACCCCTTTCGCGCAAAACAAAAACCATGGTGCGCAAAGCGCGCCCCATGGCAAACCGGACGTCCCCAGCCTGAGCCGGGGGCCTCTGGATAGCGCTCCACTTTCTCGTGACAGTCCGTGGGATGTTCTCCCCCGGCCCAGGACCGACGGCTCAGGCAAGCCTGTCTCTCCTTCGGCGGCGCACCCTCTCCCCCTGGAACGGATGCCTGTCCTTGTTCCAGCGGTACGCATGAGCGCCGCGCCTCTATCCGCTATGAAATTGCAATTATCCTACCACGAACTTGCAGGGATGTCAATGGCAATTTGGGGGAAACCCTTGTATTTTTTGGCTTAATCTGGTAAACTATACACAAATCTGACAGAAGGAGTGATTTCCATGGCCTACGTTGACCCCTTCCTGGCCCGCGGTATTGACATTTCCCCGGAGGACCAGGAAATTTTAAACCGCTGGCAGGAGATCCAGCCCGCCCCAGAAGACTGCACAATCCCCTATCTCATGCCCTTCGAGGACTTTATGAAGTACGACGGCTTTATTTCGGACTTCCTGCGAGGCTTTCCCGGCGGAGAGTCTGTCTTTTTCTGGCAGGCGGACGACATCTCCGCCGTTGTGGGCTATTACTACACCGGCCCGCTGAAGGGGACGGTCTATATGCTCCACGGCCCCACCGATATCTCCCCCAAATTCTTCTCCCTGGCCCGGTTCGCAGATTACTACCGCCGGGTCATTCGGGATTACACCGACGACGGCGACCCCAATTATGAAAACAAATTCTGGGACGACGTCGACCTCAACGACAACCAGCCCATGACCCCGGAGGAGACCGAGCGGTTCCACCTGGCCGCCCGGGAGCTGATTAAGCTCTGGAAGGCGGAGGACCTGCGGGAGGACTGGTACGAAAATATGGGCTTCTGCGTCTGCGCGGTCATGCCTGACTGCTATGCCGAGGAACTGATTCCCTTTATTAACCCCAAGGAGGACGAGTATGTGCTGGAGGCGCTGTGCCACAAGCTGGTGAAAGCCAAATGCACCAAGGCCGTCCCGGCCCTGGAGAAGCTGGCCCAGGCGGAGAAAAACGGCCTGCGCCTCGGCGGCTGGAGCGACAGCTGGACCGCCCGGCGGACCCATGGTTATTTGCTCCAACTGGCCCTGGAGCAAAAGCGCTGAATCGCCCTATGGCTCCCTCGATCGCCATCGTCAAAAATGGTAACATCGAGGCAAGGGCAGAGCCCTTGCCCTACATGACGCAGCGTTTCGTGTGTAGGGCAGGGGCTCTGCCCCTGCCTCCATCACCTAACCCGGCCCACAATGTAATCAATCGACGTTCCATAAAAATCCGCCAGAATTATCAAAAGGCGCACTGGGATTTCCCGTTTTCCTGTCTCATAGTTGCTGTATGTTCGCTGGTCAATGCCCAGCAGCGCCGCAATTTCTTTCTGTCCTTTATCAGCATCCTGCCTCAAATCTAATAGTCTGGGAAAATACACAAAAATCACCTCAAGGCCATTATGATTACTATCAAATGGTAGTGTTGATTTTACTATCATTTAATAGTAAAATGGCTGTGAGGTGATTGTTTATGCTCGAAATCAAACGAACCAGTTGGCAGGAAAATTTCAACGAGACCTGTCAAGATATATTAGAGGACGCTTTTCTCCTGGACGCATTATCCCAATACGTCACCAGTGACGGCAGTTTCATGCACGGGGAGAGGGCTCAATATTTCCCCCAGGTGTTCAGCCGACTGAGCGGCTATCTGTCTCAACACGCTTTTGATCTGCACTGCCTGCAAAACCGGCAGGACTCACCGCTTTAATCCGGGAGTTTTACGCCTCTCCCGGCCGGGTCATAAAGAAGGTAAAGGTGCCGGTGGCCACCGTCTTGCCCGCCGTGTCGGTGATGACCACCTGGATGACGGACAGATTTCGGCCCAGCTTTTTGGGGGTGGCCTCGCAGAACAGGTCGCCCTGACCGGCCCGCAGGTACTCCAGCGAGCTGGAGGAGGTGACGCAGTCGCCCCCCTTGGAGCAGGCGCAGCAGCCGGCGATGGTGTCCGCCAGGGTGGCGATGGCCCCGCCGTGGATGCGCCCCTCGGAGTTGTAGGAGCTGGGCCGGGCCCGGAGCACCCCTCTGGTCAGACCGGGCTCCACATGGGTCAGCTCAATGCCGTTTTCATAGTTGAACATATTTTCCGCGTTGATAAACGCGAATAACCGATGTTTTTTCTCCTCCATGGATTTCTCCTCCAACGCTTTTATAGAATTGTGCGTATTGTACCATGTTTTTCCCGTTCTTGCAAGCCGCGGCGGGCCAAATTCCGGCCTGGGACATAGAATGGGATAGCCCCGCTCTACATGATTATCTGCAAGCAAAGGAGTTTTAACCATGGAATTGAAAGTTGATCTTCCATCCCTGGCCGGGCAGGACATTGACCCGGATACCTTTCAGCGGGTCTGGAACCGGGTGATGCCCGACCAGACCGCCCCCGCGGCGCGGGAAGAGCCCGTCCCCGGCATCCCGGACACCGCCATCCCGGTGGAGCCCTCCACCCCGCCGGAGGACACCCCGCCAGAGGAGGAGCAGCCCCCCGCCGTGCCCGAGCTGCCTCCGGTGCCCGACTGTCCGGCGGAGCCGGTCTGCCCGGAATGCCCCTCCTGCCCCGAGTGTCCGGCCTGTCCCGAGTGTCCCGACCGGCCGGACATCCCGGGAGAGGTTCCGGCGCCTGAAGCGCCCGCCTTCTGCCTGGGAGAGGCCTCTCAGGGGGACAGCCAGCGGCTGGAGGAGCTGATGACTCTCGCCCGCGCCGGGGCGGTCAACAGCCGGGCTATGGCCCGCCGGGCCAGCGGCTCCTGCGCCAAGGCCCTGTCCACCATGGCCTGCGATCACCGGCTGGCCTTGAAGCGGCTGTCCGCCGCCTACTTCCTCATCACCGGGAAACGCTACGCCCCCAAGTGCCCCGATGTCAAGCTGCCCTCCTCTCTACCCCTGGCCCTGCGCCAGCAGTTCCTGTGGGAGCAGCAGTGGGAGCAGAGGAACAGCCAGGCCGCCCAAGCCACCGCCGACCCCTGCCTGAAGGAGCTCTATCTGGAGCTGGCTCAGGAAGGCGCCCTCCACGCCGGGACCATCCGCTCTATTTTGGAGCAGATGGGTTGACTTATTTCCCTGTTTTGAGGTAAACTGAATCTGTTTTATCCTGTAGGGACGCATCACAATGCGTCTGCTCCAATCCGACCCCCACTGTTTTCGGATGCCCCATGAGGCGTCCCCACCAAAGAAACGAGGTAAACCTATGATTCAGACCTTTGACCTCTCCTACCCCTCCTCCGACCGGCTCCACACCGTCCACGCCAGGGAGTGGGTGCCTGAGGGCACGCCCAGAGGGGTGGTGCAGATTGTCCACGGGGTGGCCGAGCACATCGGCCGCTACGACCAGGCTGCCCGGTTCCTGGCCGCCCACGGCTATGTGGTGTGCGGCGAGGACCATCTCGGCCACGGTCTCACCGCCGGGGGCAGGTTCGGCTATTTCGGCCCTAAAAACGGCTGGGATCTGGTGAGCCGGGATGTCCGCCGCCTGCGGGAGCTGGAGGGGGAGAAGCACCCCGGTCTGCCCTACGTCATCCTGGGCCACTCCATGGGCTCCTTCCTCACCCGGACCTGCCTGATCCGATGGCCGGGGACGGTAAACGCCGCCGTCCTGTCGGGCACGGGCCAGGAGTCCGCCGCCGCCGTCTCGTCCGGCAAGGCCCTGGCCGGGGCTATGTGCAGGCTTCGGGGCCCGGACCATGCGAGCAAGCTTTTAAACGATCTTCCCTTTGGCAGCTACAACCGGGCCTTCAAGCCCAACCGTACCACCTCCGACTGGCTCAGCCGGGACGAGGCGGCGGTGGACGCCTACCTGGCCGACCCGCTGTGCGGCTTTCTGATCACGGCGGCCATGTTTCGGGACATGATGGGGGGACTGCAGTTCATCGCGGACAAGGGCAATCTGTCCAAGATGGACCCGGACACCCCTGTCTACTTCCTCTCCGGCGACAACGACCCGGTGGGGGCTATGGGCAAGGGGGTGCGGAAGGTGGAGGACATGTTCCGCTCCGCCGGGTGTAAGGACGTGACCGTGAAGCTCTACCCCGGAGGCCGCCATGAGATGTTCAATGAGATCAACCGCCAGGAGGTCTTCGACGACCTGCTGGCCTGGCTGGAAAGCAAGCGGTAAGCGGGCCCCGAAAGCCAGCGTCAGCCCCCAAGGCGTCGGTCAACAGACAAAAAAGCGCGGCAAACAGCAGAACACAGACCCAGAAGTGCCGGTCCCTCCACCTCTTCCTCATAAGGCCTCGCCCTCCCGCTTATCTCTCACCGCAAACCGGCAGATCGCCCAGTTGACCAGACAGAAGGCCCCCACGGCGGCAAGGCTGAACACTCCGGAGTTCTTCTCCACCCCCGCCTCCAGTAATTCCAGCAGCGGGACCAGCACCACATAGGGTGAGTAGAGCAGGCATAGCAGCGTAATCGCGTCGTTCTCCAGGGCGGACAGATACAGAAACAGCGCAAGGACAACAGCGGCGCAGCGCCCTGGAGGCCTCAAATTTTCCATACCGGAGCATAAAGACGTCAGAGGCCAGCACAATCATCAGGTAGACTCCGATCAGCACATAGGAGCCCATGGGAAAGCTGTGGCCGTGTCCTTTGTCAATTCCGTTTACTAAATTGCTGAAGCTCAGATACAGGTGGAGGGGCAAAAGCCCCAGGATCAAAAAAATGACGGCACGCTCCAGCCGGTCTATTCTGCTCTCCTCCATTGCGCTCCCCTCCCTTTTCTCCAGTATGGCCGTCCGGCCTCCGGAAGTCAAGGGTTTGGGGATAAGTGGTCGTTTTCCCGGATAATCGGTCAAAAAAGCCGCCTTGACAGGCGGCTTTTCCTTATACATACCCGTACATGCCCCGGACAGACACCTCTCCGGCGGAGATGGTCTCCCGCTTGCCGTTGTACAGCTCCACCACCAGGTTGAAGTCGTCGTCGATCTCCAGGGCGAAGGCCTGGCGGCGGGCGGCGGGGGTAATAAGCTGGACCTGGTGGCCGGTGGTAATGCAGCCGGCCCGGTACTTTTTCAAATACTCCGCCCGGTCCTCGGGGTAGCCGGCGTACATCCGGTCCAGGGCCAGGATGATCTGGGCGGCCAGGTCGGCCCGGCGCACCGGGCGGCCCAGAACCATGGAGAGGGAGGTGGCCATCTCTTGAATTTCCGGGGAAAAGTCCTCCACTGCCTGGTTCACGTTGACCCCAATGCCGGTGACCATATAGTCCAGGGTATTGGTCTCGCTGACCAGGCTCAGCTCGGTGAGGATGCCCACCAGCTTCTTCCCGTTTAGGATGATATCGTTGGTCCACTTGATCTGGGGCCGGATGCCGCAGCAGGCCTCAATGCCGTCGCACACCGCCACCGCCACCCAGGCGGTGAAGTCAGATACCTGGCCCGGCTCCAGGTCGGGGCGGAAGAGGGCGGACAGATACAGGCCCTTCCCTTTTGGGGACTGAAATCCCCGCCCACGGCGGCCCCGGCCTCCGGTCTGCTCCTCGGCGGTGACCACCAGCCCCTCCTGGGCACCGGACATGGCCTGGCGCTTGCACTCGGTGTTGGTGGAGTCTACCACATCCAGGCACATAAGCTGAGAGCCCACCCTCGCGTCGGACAGCAGGCCGAACAGCTCCCCCACCCGCAAACGGTCGGGGGCGTCCTCCAGGCGGTAGCCCCGGTTGGGGGCGGAGGCGATAGTGTAGCCCTCCTGGCGCAGGCCCTCGATGGCCTTCCACACCCCCGCCCGGCTGATGCCCAGGGTGCGGCTCATGGCCTCTCCGGACAGATACTCTCCCGGCCGCTCCCGCAGCAGGGCCAACACTCTCTCACGACTCATGGCCTTCTCTCCTTTTATTTAAGGGCCGGGCAAAAGCCCGGCCCTCTGTACTTGTTACTGCTCGTCCTCAATCAGGCCATAGTCGCCGTCGTTCCGGCGGTAGACCACGGCGAAGGCTCCGCCCTCCTCCTCGTCCCGGAAGGCAAAAAAGCTGTGTCCCACCAGGTTCATCTGCAAAATGGCCTCGTCCCTGGTCATGGGCTTGATGGGGAAGGTCTTGCTGCGCACGATGCGGTACTCACCCTCCTCCGGCTCGTCGGGGGCGAAGGTAGACACCTCGCTCACATCCAGCGCCCGCTCAAAGGCGCCCTGGCGCAGCCGCTTCTCCAGGCGGGTCTTATTTTTACGGACCTGCCGCTCCAGTGTGGTGACAGCGGCATCAATGGAGGCGTGCATGTCAGAGGTGCTCTCTGACACCCGGAAGACGGTGCCGCTGGAGCGGATGGTGACCTCCACCTTATTGTTCCGCTCCTTCTCCACACTGAATGTGATGGCGGCGGTGGCGTCCTCCTTAAAGAAACGGTCCAGCTTGCCCACCTTTTTCTCGGCGTACTTGTGTACGGCATCCGGCAGGTTCACCTTTTTGTCCGTAAATACGAATTTCATATCCGTCGCTCCTTTCGCCCAGAGGGCTGGTATAGACCGGAGAAGGGACATCCCCCTCCGTTGTTTTTATTATACCACAAAGAGCAAAAAAGTCCACTGGTTTTTGTAAATATTTTCTAAATTCTTCGTCCACCCATGAAAACAGCCCTGACCTGTCCCAGCAGCTCCAGGGGGGGGCGGTCCGTGATCACAATATCCGCCTCCTTGCCGGGGGCAAGGGAGCCCAGCGCCCCGTCCAGCCCGGCAATCCTGGCGGCGTTGATGGTGATGGCGGCCAAGGCCTCCTCCTCGTCCAGCCCGCCCTTCACGGCCAGGGCGGCGCACAGGGGCAGGTACTGGATGGGCACCTCCGGGTGGTCGGTGCAGATGGCAAAGCGCACACCCGCCTTCCAAAGAATGGCCGGGTTCTCCAGCTTCATATTGGCCAGCTCCGGCTTGGAGCGGTCCCCCAGGGCGGGTCCGGTAATTACCGGGATGTGCGCCTGGGCCAGCAGGTCCGGGATCAGGTGGCCCTCGGTGCCGTGGACAATGACGCACCTCAGCCCGAACTCTTTGGCGATGCGCACGCCGGTGGCGATATCGTCCGCCCGGTGGGCGTGGATGTGGACGGGCAATTCCCCCCGGACCACAGGCAGGAGGGCTTCCAGCTTGGCGTCGTAATCGGGCGGGTCGGTGTCCTCGTCCCGGGTGGCCTTGTCCAGCTTTTCGCCGTACTCCACCGCCTTGCGCAGATTTTCCCGGATGATGGCGGCGGTGGCCATGCGGGTCACCGGGGTCTCGTCCCGGTCGTGGTAGACCTGCTTGGGGTTCTCCCCCAGGGCCAGCTTCATGGC
>JAAWEX010000073.1 GCA_022794495.1 Lawsonibacter sp.
ATCTTTTCCTCTCTCCGTTCCGGCTCTAAAAATGGGGACAGATTTTTTTCCAAGGACAGCTCCCCTATCATGGTTTCTATAAACATCTTTGCCAGACGACCGCCGCACTGATTATCTCCCTGGACGGGGAGTCCTTCGCCGTCTCCTTCAGCGCCGCCCTCACCTGCGTCAGCAACGTGGGCCCCGGCCTGGAGGCCATCGGCCCCAGCGGCAACTTCGCCGCCTTCTCCGGACTGTCCAAGGGGGTAATGTCCCTGTGCATGATTATCGGCCGGCTGGAGATTTTCCCCATCCTCGTCCTGTTCAGTCCTTCCACCTGGAAGCGTGTATAAATAACCAGCCTCCGTGCCGCGCCGGCACGGAGGTTTTCTTCTTTTGCCATTGACACCCCTCTCCCGCTGTTCTATAATAAAGGCTTACAGACATCAAAAACAATTATTTTTCAAAGAAAGGGGCTCTTTTTATGAGCGACCAGCGTGTCTATAATTTTGCCGCCGGGCCCTCCACCCTTCCGCTGTCCGCGCTGGAGCGGGCGGGGTCGGAGATCACCAATTACCGGGGCTCCGGGATGTCCGTCATGGAGATGAGCCACCGCTCCAAGGTCTTTATGGATATCTTTCAGGAGACCCAGGACAAGCTGCGCCGGCTGATGAGCATCCCCCAGGACTACCGCATTCTCTTCCTCCAGACCGGGGCCTCGGGCCAGTTCTCCGCCATCCCGCTGAATCTCATCGGCAGGACGGGAAAGGCGGATTACGCTGTTACCGGCAATTTCTCCGCCCTGGCCTATCAGGAGGCCAAGAAATACGGTAAAATCAACCTGGCCGCCGACACCGGCGACCGAAACCACAGCTATATCCCCCGGCAGGAGGCACTGAAGCTGGAGCCGGACGCCAGCTACTTCTACTACTGCTCCAACAACACCATCTACGGCACCGAGTGGGACTACATCCCGGAAACCGGGACCGTCCCCCTGGTGTGCGACATGTCCTCTAACATCCTGTCCACGCCGGTGGACGTATCCCGGTACGGCATCATTTATGCCGGAGCCCAAAAGAATATGGCCCCCGCCGGGCTGACCGTGGTTATCATCAAAGACGGACTGGCCGGCCGCGAGCTGCCCTACACTCCCCTGATGATGAATTACCAAACCATGATCGACAAGGACTCCATGTATAACACGCCCCCCTGCTGGTGCATCTACATGCTGGGCCTGGTGCTGGACTGGGTGGAGGAGAACGGCGGGACGGCAGGGATGGAAAAGCTGAAATGGCAGCGGGCCAACATGCTCTACGATACCCTGGACGCCTCCCAGCTGTTCACCTGCCACGCCGAAAAGGGCTCCCGCTCCGGGATGAACGTCACCTTCCGCACCGGGGACGAGGAGCTGGACGCCAGGTTCGTCAAGGAGGCCGCCCAGGCCGGCTTTGTCAACCTGAAGGGCCACCGGAAAACCGGCGGCATGCGGGCCTCCATTTACAACGCCATGCCTGTGGAGGGCGTGGAAGGGCTGTGCGATTTCATCCGGGCCTTCGACAAGAATCACTAATCTATGAAAGAAGGCGATCCCATGTCCCGCAAAGAGAACCTGCATCAGCTTACCGTTACCGCCCTGTTCGCCGCGGCCATCACGGTCATGACGGCCTACATGCTCCATATCCCCATCCCCACCGGGGGCTACATCCACCTGGGCGACACCCTGATCTATCTGGCCGCCTGCCTGCTGCCCTTCCCCTACGCGGCGGCGGCCGCCACCATCGGTGCGGGGCTGGCCGACCTGCTCACCGCCCCCATGTGGGTGCTGCCCACCCTGGTGATTAAGGCGGTGGTGGTGCTGTTCTTCACCAGCGGCCACAGGCGCATCCTGTGCCGCCGGAATATCGCCGCCGTGGTGCTGGCCGGGCTCTTCTCTCCCGCCGCCTACGCCCTGGCCGGCTGCGCTATGGCCGGGACTATGGCCGCCTTTATCCCCCAGTTTTTGGGCACTCTGGTCCAGGGCATCGGCAGCGGAGCCCTGTTTCTGGTCATTGTCCCCGCCCTGGACGGGGTAAAGCTGAAGGAGCGGCTGGGGGTGTAATTCTCCCCCTATATCCGCACCAATCCACTCAGCTCCCGGGCCAGGGACAGCGCCGCTTGAAATACATACTCGTTTTCGATGCTGTCCCGAAAGGCAACCGCATCCATAAGCCAGTACAGTTCCTTACGCTGCTCAGCGTTCAGATACGCGCTGACCCGTTCCGCCTGTAATTCCACAGATAAAGCCGCTTCCTCATATTCCGCGTCCTCAGTCAAATTTCCCATCTGCTTCTCACGCACAAATTGGTATAGACATTTGGTCAGGTCGTCCATGATGTTCCCTCCATTTCACACCCATTCAGGTGTATCTGTTCTATACTTTATCACACCCGTTTAGGTGTGTCAAGGGGGTAAATAACAAAAATGCTGATATTGGCAGAGCGGCTCGCCCTCCTTCGCAGGGAGCGAGACATGACCCAGAAAGAGGTAGGGCAAGAGCTTGGCATTTCATTAAACTCCTACCAGCGTTACGAGACCAATGAACGGGAGCCGACCGCCCCCGTCCTGGTTCAGATGGCAAAATTTTACAATGTCTCACTGGACTATCTGGTGGGATTGAAGGATGACAGGAGGTAATCCCATGGCAGATAAAATGCTGGAAGCCAACGAGAAAGCCCGCAAGCTAGCCCAGGAGGTCTACGCCCTTGCCCGGCAGATCACAGCGGAGATCCATGCCGGGCACCACCGCCCCGCCGTCCGCTTCACCCTGGAGCCTGGAGAGCCCGGCATCTTCGAGAGCAAGGCGGGCGGCACGGCCTACCTGCCCCACGACATGCCCTGGCCTCTGGACGGCAGTGGGGAGGGTCTGGGCCTGCTGGCCCAGGTGGACTGCGCCGGGCTGGCGGGACTGCCCGACTTCCCCACCGCCGGACTGCTGCAATTTTTCATCTCCTTCGGAGACCTCTGGGGCCACAGCTTCGACGACCCCACCGACGCCATCGGGTTCCGGGTCTATTACCACGAGGCTGTAGACCGCACCGTAACGGCGGAGGAGGTGGAGGCCAAGCGCCCGCCCAAGCCGGACGGCGCGGATGAATGGTTCCCACTGTGCAAAAACTGCCGCATTATTCTGAGTCCCCCCGCGGAGCAGGGGATGAACGAGACCGACCCCCGCTTTGACCCGCTGTTCGCGGAAAGGTGGAACGCTTTGCGCCCCGACGCCCCGGTAACCGGGACGTGGGACATGCACGAGCTGGTGCCGGAGCGCCTGCGGGACTACAGCACTACCTCTCAGCCCGGCTGGGACGCAACCTTCCACCAGCTGGGCGGCTACCCCTACTTCACCCAGGACGACCCCCGGTCCGGCCAGTGTGAGGACCTTGATACCCTCCTCTTCCAGCTGGACAGCGACCTGCCCGACGGCGGCGACCTGGTCCTCTGGGGCGACTGCGGGGTGGGTAACTTCTTCATCAACCGGGAGGCCCTGAAGCGCCGGGACTTCTCCCGTGTGGCCTATACTTGGGACTGCTGCTGATTTTGTGGGGGGGGCTGTGGCCGCCCCAAAGTGAAGGAGGTAATTTCATGACCGATACCCAGCTGGCCAAAGAAATTTGCAGCGAAATTCGCGCCGCCCACAAAAAGACCTGCCTCCCCTTCACCCTGGAGGTGGGGGAGCCGGGACTCACCGACAGCAAGATGGGGGGCACCCCCTACCTCCCCCGGGGCGAGGCCTGGCCGGAGGACAGCGAGGGCGTCCCCCTCCAGTTCCTGGCCCAGATCGACTGTACACATCTGAAGGACCTGCCCGACTTCCCCCACGCCGGCCTGCTGCAATTCTTTATTGGGACGGACGATGTGTACGGCGCCGATTTTGACGACCAGATCGCCCAGCTGGGCTATCAGGTCTTCTACCGGGAGACGGTGGACCCCTCCGTCACACCGGCGGACGTCGCCCTCCCCCGGCCCTCTGACGGCAGGGAGCGCTACACCCCCCTGGGAGACCGGCCCTGCCGGATTGTCTTCGGCCCGCCCCAGACGCAGGAGCTCCCCGAGGGCGACCGCCTGTTTGAAAAGCTGTTTATCCAGGCCTGGAACCAGCGCCGCCCGGAAAAGCCCCTCAACTCCATCTGGGATT
This sequence comes from Lawsonibacter sp., assembly GCA_022794495.1. Taxonomy (GTDB): domain Bacteria; phylum Bacillota; class Clostridia; order Oscillospirales; family Oscillospiraceae; genus Lawsonibacter. The sequence goes on from JAAWEX010000073.1 coordinate 4,151, forward strand.
TCTACGGCCTGTTCCCCAGGGAGGAGCGGGATTATGACATTTTCACCCTGGAATCAGAGCTCAAGACCGGCCACCGGATGGATGGCTACCCCTTCTTCACCCAAAACGACCCCAGGAGCGAGGATATCGACTACCGGGAGTTCGACACCCTCCTCTTCCAGCTGGACAGCGAGATGCGGGACCGGCGGGAGCTGGTCTGCTGGGGCGACCTGGGGGTGGGCAACTTTTTCATTCACCGCGAGGCCCTGAAGCGCCGGGACTTCTCCCGTGTGCTGTACAACTGGGACTGCGGCTGAACCGGCCTCCCCCACAGGAAGGCTTATTAAATCAACACGAGGTAATTTACATGTATCGTATCAAAACACTGAACAAGATTTCCTCCGCGGGGCTCTCCCGGCTGGACCGGGACCGCTTTCAGGTGGGCAGCGACGTGGAGAACGAGGACGGCGTTTTAGTCCGCTCCGCCCCCATGCAGGACTACGAATTTCCAGACTCCCTCCGGGCCATCGCCCGTGCGGGGGCGGGCACCAACAACATCCCCATTGACCGCTGCTCCGAGAGCGGCATCGTGGTCTTCAACACCCCCGGCGCCAACGCCAACGCGGTAAAGGAGCTGGTAATCGCCGCTATGCTGGTGGCCTCCCGGGATATCCTGGGAGGGGCCGACTGGGTGCAGGAACAGGCCCACACCCCCAAGGTAGATGTAGCCGCCGCCGTGGAGAAGGGCAAAGCCGCCTTTGCTGGGCCGGAGCTGTATAAGAAGACCCTGGGCGTCATCGGCCTGGGCGCTATCGGGGCTCTGGTGTGCAACATCGCCCTGGACCTGGGCATGGACGTCTACGGCTACGATCCCTTCCTGTCGGTGGACGCCGCCCTGCGCCTGGACCGCCACGTCCATGTGGTGAAAGAGGTGGAGGAGCTGTATAAGGTGTCGGACTATGTCACCCTCCACATCCCCTACACCAACGCCACCAAGGATTTTATCAATGCCGACGCCATCGCCAAGATGAAGGGCCAGGTGCGGGTGCTCAACCTGGCCCGGGGCGGGCTGGTAAACGACGACGACATGATCGCCGCCCTGGAGGCCGGCCGGGTGGCCCGGTATGTCACCGACTTCCCTGACGAAAAGATCACCACGGTGAAAAACGTAATTGCCCTGCCCCACCTGGGGGCCTCCACGCCGGAGAGTGAGGAAAACTGCGCCGTCATGGCCGCCCGGCAGCTCCGGGACTACCTGCTCAACGGCAACATCACCAATTCCGTCAATCTTCCCAACGTGGTCCAGGATTGGAGCGGCATTGCCCGCATCTGCCTCATCCACAAGAACCTGCCCGGTATGCTGACCCAGATCATGGCCGTCCTGTCCGACGACCACATCAATGTAGAAAACCTGACCAACAAATCCAAGCAGGGGTACGCCTACACCGTGGTGGACGTAAACACCCGCATCACCGACGAGGCCGCCGAGGAGCTGCGGACCATCCCCAACATGATCCGGGTGCGGATCCTGAACCACTAAAAGGAGCGCTGTATGGTATTTATTTCCTGGAACGTCAACGGTCTGCGGGCCTGCATGAAAAAGGGCTTTGAAGCCTTCTATCAGGGGCAAAAGCCCGACTTCCTCTGCCTTCAGGAGACCAAGATGGAGCAGGGACAGGCCGACGTCCCCCTGGGGGAGGGTGTGCTGGAGTTTTGGAACTCCGCCGAGAAAAAGGGCTACTCAGGCACCGCCATTTTCACCCCCCATCCCCCCGTCGCCGCGGCCTGCGGCATGGACCGGGAGCCCCATGACCACGAAGGCCGGCTCATCACCCTGGAGTATGAGAAATTTTACCTGGTGTGCTGCTACACCCCCAACGCCCAGGACGGCCTGAAGCGGCTGGACTACCGGATGGCCTGGGAGGATGACCTGCGGGCCTACCTCATATCGCTGGACAAAACCAAGCCGGTGGTCTACTGCGGCGATCTGAACGTGGCCCACCAGGAGATTGACCTGAAAAATCCCAAAACCAACCGGGGGAACGCCGGCTTCTCCGACCAGGAGCGGGAGAAGATGACCGCCCTGCTCTCCTCCGGCTTTACCGACACCTTCCGGGCGCTCTACCCGGACCGGGAGGGGGCCTACTCCTGGTGGTCCTACCGCTTTAACGCCCGAAAGAACAACGCCGGCTGGCGCATCGACTACTTTATTGTCTCCGACCGGCTGCGGGACAAAATTATCCGGGCAGAAATTCTGGCGGACATCGAGGGCAGCGACCACTGCCCGGTGCTGCTGGAGCTGGATATATAGAAAGAAGCTTGAGATTATGGAATTTCAATACTGTCCCCACTGCGGCACCAAGGCAACGCCGAAGGAGACCGGCGACGAGGGAATGGTCCCCTGGTGCCCCGTCTGCCAGCAGCCGCTGTTCCCCATGTTCTCCGCCTGCACCATCACCCTGGCGGTGGACGAGGAGGCAGGAGAGGCGGCCCTGCTGCGCCAAAGCTATATCTCCACCCAGTATCACAACCTAGTCTCCGGCTATATCAAGCCCGGTGAGAGCGCCGAGGAGTGCGCGGCCCGGGAGGTGGAGGAGGAGCTGGGCCTGAAGGCAGAGAGCCTGACTTTGACCGGGACCTACTGGTTCGGCAAAAAGGATATGCTGATGATCGGCTTTATTGCCCGGGTGCGGAAACAGGCCTTCCATCTGTCCGGCGAGGTGGACCAAGCCGCCTGGGTTCCGCTGGATCAGGTCCTGGGTCTGCTCCACCCCTACCCCGCCATCTCCTACCGCGTGGCCCAGTCTTACATCGAACACCGGAATCAGGCAGCCCCGGCGACAATATAGAAAGAAGGCATTTTATGAAGCTGTGCGATTTATTCGGCAAGGGCCGGACCGTTTTCTCCTGCGAGGTCTTCCCCCCCAAGCGGGAGGCCCCGGTGGACAGCATCTATCAGACCTTAGACGGCTTGAAGGATATCCGCCCCGACTTTATCAGCGTCACCTTTGGGGCGGGGGGCTCCCAGGTCAACCAGACCACCCAGGACATCGCCGCCGCCATCGAGAACCAGTACCGCATCCCCGCCATGGCCCACCTCACCTGCGTGGCCGCCGGCCGCGAGGATGTGGACCGGATGCTGGAGCAGCTCAAGGCCAGCGGGGTGGAGAATATCCTGGCCCTGCGGGGAGATGTGAACCCGGACTATCCCCCCAAGACCGATTTCCAATACGCCAGCGACCTGGTCCGCTACATCCGGGCGCGGGGGGACTTCGGCGTATCCGCCGCCTGCTACCCCGAGGGACACCTGGAGAGCCCCGACCCCGTCAGCGACATCCGCCGCCTGAAGGAGAAGGTGGACGCCGGAGCTCAGCATCTGGTCAGCCAGCTCTTTTTCGACAACGACGACTTCTTCCGCTTTCTGGAGCGGGCCCGCATCGCCGGCATCAACGTGCCCATCGAGGCTGGCATCATGCCTGTGCTCAGCGCCAAATCCATTCAGCGGATGGTCTCTCTGTGCGGAGCCAGCATGCCCGCCAAGCTCACCCGCATCCTGGCCAAATACGGAAGCCACCCGGAGGCCCTGCGGGAGGCCGGCATCGCCTATGCCATCGACCAGATTGCCGACCTCATCGCTGGTGGAGTGGAGGGCATCCACCTGTACACCATGAACAACCCCGATGTGGCCCGGCAGATCGCCGGGAGCATCTCCTCTATCCGGACGGTGTAAAGTCCATAAAATTACCTGGGGCGGTAAGGTTTTTCACCTTGCCGCTCCGGTTTTTATCAACAGCTTTTATCCAGCTCTTTTTAATTGCCGCAACAAGCGTACTTATTTTAATCTCCAGCGCGAGGCTGATTCTGTAACGCGTTTCTAAGGTTGGCTTTCGCTCTCCGCGTTCAATTTCGCTTATCCTTGCGGCAGCCTTGGCTCTCTCTGGCGGCCTGCGGCGGCGGTAGCGAACCAGGAGACACCAGCACGCCCAGCGAAAGCAATCCAGGCAAGACGGGCTGGTATTAACACCACCGGCCGCCTTTTTCTGTTCATAGCTTCTTTACGAAATTTTAAGGAGTTTTCTGTCGTATTCCCGATCTCCCTGTGCTACAATACCCTTTGTAAATGGAGGTGCCCTTATGAAAAATCGACAGAAGCTCCTGATTCTGGCCGCCGCCCTCCTTCTGCTGGCGGGGGGCGGGTGGTTTTTAACCAGCACCGGCTTTTTTCAGGCCATCGGTTCTCCGGGAACTCTGCGGGCCTATATCGACCGCTTCGCCCCATACTCTCATCTGCTGTTCTTCCTGGTCCAGTTTCTGTCGGTGGTGCTGGCTCCCATCCCCAGCAACATCACCGCCGCGGCGGGCGGCCTCCTTTTCGGCACCTGGCCCGCCTTCCTCCTCACGTTCAGCGCGGTAGCGGCCGGGTCGCTGCTCACCTTCTCCCTGGCCCGCGCACTGGGCCGGGACTTCGCCGACCGGCTGGTCAGCCAAAAGCTATCAGAGAAATATCAGGACATTCTGCACTCCAAGGCGCCCGTTTTCCTGTCACTGGCCTTTCTCTTCCCCTTCTTCCCCGACGATATGCTGTGCATTCTTGCCGGGCTCACCAAGCTGTCCTTCCGCCGCTTCGCCGTGATCGTCCTGGCCACCCGGCCCTGGGGGCTGCTTTTCGCCAGCGCCCTGGGCGGGTCCACCCTGAAGCTCCCCCTCTGGGTGATGGCCCCCATCGCCCTGGTCGGGCTTGTCCTGTTCCTGCTGGGCATGAAGTATGGCGATAAAATAGAAGAAATGCTGCTCTGGCGTTTGAAAGGCCGTAAAACAGGGGAAACTGAATAGCAGAAAATGATAGATTCCTATTTTAAATTTTTTTCATTTTCCTCTTTACAAAACCGTCAGGATGTGATAGGATACCAGCATAACAATAATTGATATCGTTAAGGAGGCAGCTTATGGAACGCGCCGTGCGCTACAGCAAGAAGCGAGAAGCCATTTTGACTGCCATCCGGGGGACCACCTGCCACCCCTCTGCCGAGTGGATTTACCAGCAGGTCAAGCCCGACCACCCCGACCTGAGCCTGGGAACCGTCTATCGCAACCTGGTCTTTTTTCAGGACCATGGACAGGTTCAAAGCGTGGGGGTAGTCCAGGGTCAGGAGCGGTTCGACGGCGTCGTCGCCCCCCACAGTCACTTTATTTGCAACCGCTGCGGCACCGTTCTGGACCTGCCGGACATCCGTCCGGACAGCGCCCTGGAGCAGTCCGTCAGCGCGCAATACGGGTTTGCGGTCCAGCGCTGTGAGCTCACCTACTACGGTCTATGTCCCAGTTGTTTGTGTCAAGATCAAAATTTTAAGGAGGAAACACGATCATGAAAAAGTTTGTCTGTTCCGTTTGCGGCTATGTCTACGAGGGCGACTCCGCCCCCGCCAAGTGTCCCCAGTGCGGCGTCGGCCCGGAGAAGTTCGTCGAGCAGAAGGGCGAGATGTCTTGGGCCGCTGAGCACATTGTGGGCGTCGCCCAGGGTGTGGACCCCGAAATCATCGAGGGCCTGCGTGCCAACTTCCAGGGCGAGTGCACTGAGGTCGGCATGTACCTGGCCATGGCCCGCGTGGCCCACCGCGAGGGCTACCCCGAGATCGGCCTGTACTGGGAGAAGGCCGCTTTTGAAGAGGCCGAGCACGCCGCCAAGTTCGCCGAGCTGCTGGGCGAGGTGGTCACCGACTCCACCAAGAAGAACCTGGAGATGCGTGTCGAGGCCGAGAACGGCGCCACCGCCGGCAAGGTCGCCATCGCCAAGAAGGCCAAGGAGCTGGGCCTGGACGCCATCCACGACACCGTGCATGAGATGGCT
>JAAWEX010000074.1 GCA_022794495.1 Lawsonibacter sp.
GTTTCGCCGGCAGTGCCATGGTTTTCCTCCTTAAAACTCCGCGTTGCCCACGGTGCGGGGGTGGGGCAGGGTGTCGCGGATGTTGTTGATGCCGGTGAGATACATCACCATCCGCTCAAAGCCCATGCCGTAGCCGGCGTGACGGCAGGAGCCGAAGCGCCGCAGGTCCAGATACCACCAGTAGTCGTGGGGGTCCAGGCCCAGCTCGCCCATGCGGGCCTCCAGTACCTCATGCCGCTCCTCGCGCTGGGAGCCGCCGATGATCTCACCAATGCCGGGGACCAGACAGTCGGCGGCAGCCACCGTCCGGCCATCGTCGTTGAGGCGCATATAGAAGGCCTTGATCTCCTTGGGGTAGTCGGTGACAAAGACGGGGCGCTGGAACACCTGCTCGGTGAGGTAGCGCTCGTGCTCGGTCTGGAGGTCGCAGCCCCACTCCACCTTAAAGTCGAACTTGTCATTGTTTTTCTTGAGAATCTCCACCGCCTCGGTGTAGCTCACCCGGCCGAAGGCGGAGGAGGCCACATGCTCCAGCCGCTGCTTCAGGCCCTTGTCCACAAAGGAGTTGAAGAAGGCGATCTCATCGGGGCATTTCTCCAGCACAGCGGCGATAACATGCTTAATCATAGCCTCGGCGTTGTCCATATAGTCGCCCAGGTCGGCAAAGGCCATCTCGGGCTCGATCATCCAGAACTCGGCGGCATGGCGCTGGGTATTGGAGTTCTCCGCCCGGAAGGTTGGCCCAAAGGTGTATACATTGCCAAAGGCCATGGCAAAGTTCTCGGCGTTGAGCTGGCCGGAGACGGTAAGGCTGGTCTGTTTGCCGAAGAAGTCCTTGCTGTAGTCGATTTTGCCGTCGGGAGTGCGGGGCGGGTTGTTCAGGTCCAGGGTGGTCACCTGGAACATCTCGCCTGCCCCCTCGCAGTCGGAGCCGGTGATGAGGGGGGTGTGGACGTAGACAAAGCCCCGGTCCTGGAAGAAGCAGTGTATGGCGTGGGCGGCCACCGAGCGCACCCGGAAGGCGGCGGAGAACAGGTTGGTCCGGGGCCGCAGGTGCTGGATGGAGCGCAGATACTCCACGCTGTGGCGCTTCTTCTGCAGGGGGTAGTCAGGCGTGGAGGGGCCCTCCACAAAGACGGAGGCCGCCTTCACCTCCAGGGGCTGCTTGGCCTCGGGGGTGAGCACCACCTCTCCCTTGACGATGAGGGCAGCCCCTACGTTCTGGCCGGCTATTTCCTTATAATTGTCCAGGACATTGGCGTCCAAAACCACCTGGAGATTTTTAAAGCAGGAGCCGTCGTTCAGTTCAATAAACCCGAAGGTCTTCATATCCCGGATGGTCCGGGCCCAGCCCATAACGGTGACGGTCTGCCCGCCCAGCCGCTCCTGATCGGCAAAAACAGCGGCAATGGTGGTGTGTTCCATATTGATCCTCTCCCATTTTGTGCAGTATCAAGAATTTTTAATGCTTGGGTTCAACTATTATAATGCCTTTTCTCCGGCTTGGCAAGTATTTTCAGCCGGAAAGAATAGATTGGCTTTACAGCGAAAGAAACTTGTGCTATAATATTTGCTAGCTTAGTATTGTTAATTTCAATCTGAAAGATAAGCCCTGCCAGGCAGGGCAGGAGAGTATGATATGCGGCACAAAAAAGACAATACCCGCTGGCGCAGATTGGGAAACTGGCAGCTTTTGTGGGTTATCATTCTTATGGTAATCGTTGCAGGGGTTGGAATGGTGAACAGCCAGCAGCTTTTGCTGAACAACGCCAGAACGCTGGGCTCCAACCTGGTGGCCAGCTTCTCCAACGACGAGGACAGCCAGCTCAGCGAATATGACCGCATTCTTGCCATGGCCATGTATTATATGGAGGATTTGGGGCAGGACAGCGCCGATATACAGATTTTCCAAACATGGCTGGCCGATTTCTTTGAAAAAAGCACCACCCTGCTTCACGCTGAAAGCCTGGACCTCTATGCGGTATTGAACGGACAGTTTATTTCCGCCGGCGGCGACGAGCATCTGAACTACGACTACCAAAGTGAGTCCTGGTATCAACAGGCCTTGGCGGCAGAGGGCAAGGTAATTTATACCGACGCCTACCCCAGCAGCCGCCACAACGGCAGGCTGGTCGTCACCGCCGCCGTCTCCGCCGCCGGCAGCGACAATGCCATCGCCTTTGACGTTCCTGTGGAGTATTTCCGCGCCGACCACACGGTACAGGACCTGCCAGCGGGGGGCGCTTACTACGTTCTGGACACCCAGGGGAGCCTTCTGTACTACAACATCCCCTTCCAGGCCACGGAGGAAGAGCTCCAGGTCTATACCAAGGAGCTGTTCGACCGGGTGAACCGGGGGGAGCTGGACGGAAAGGACAACGAGATCATAGGTATGCAGAAGCTGACCCGCGGCCTCTACTACCAGCACGCCGCCAACGGCTGGCTGTGCATCCTCACCGTCCCCTACGACACCCTGCTTCAGGGCGTACAGGATATTCTGATCTGGTACGGCCTGGGCCTGGGCCTGCTGCTGGCGGTGTCCTTGGGCATGTGGCTGCGGGACCGCAAGCTGAGCTGGACCGCCCAGCGCTCCGCAGAGACCATCCAGGTGCTGGGCAACATGTATTACGCCATCTATCGTGTCAATGTGACGACGGGCGTTTACGAGATGACCAAGGGCTCAGACTTTATCACCCAGGAATTGGGCAACAGCCAGGGCAATTACAACGACCTGCTCCAGGTTATCGTCTCCAGCCTGGACGAGTGGACGGGAGAGGAGTTCTCCAACAGCTTCTCTCTGGAGAATATCAGGCGGCTGGTGGAGCAGCAGGTTGAGGATTTCGGCGGCGAGTTCCTCCGCCAGTTCGACGACGGCCAGCGCTGGATCAGCGTGCGTCTGCTCACCGACCCGGAGCGCATCCCCGACGAGGCGGTCATCTGCTTCCGGGATGTCGAGGCGGAGAAGGAAGAGCAGCAGCAGCAGGTACGCCTGCTCAAGGGCGCTCTGTCCGCCGCAGAGCAGAGCGAGAAATCTCAAAAGCAGTTCTTCTCTGTTATGAGCCACGACATGCGCACCCCCTTAAACATCATTATCGGCATGACCAACCTGGCGCTCCAGCCCGGCTGCGCCATAGATAAGATGCGGGACTACTTAAATAAAATCGGCGCGGCCAGCCAGCAGCTTCTGGCCCTGATTAACGACCTTTTGGAGATTTCCCGCCTGGAACAGGGCAATGTCTCCATGGAGATCAAGCCCTTCGACCTTCAGGATTCCATCGAGACCTGGGCCTCCCCGTTCCAGGCCCAGGCCCAGGCGGCCGGCAAGGATTTTCAGCTGTCCATCCAGATTAAAAACCGGATTATCAAGGGCGACCCGGCCCGGCTGGGACAGATTGTCAACAATCTGGTCTCCAATGCCATGAAATTCACCAGTCGGGGCGACCGCATCTCCATCTCCGTGCGCCAGATGGACGAGGGCCGGCGCAATAACTACCTGTTTACCGTGTCAGACACCGGCGCGGGGATGTCTGAGGAGTTCCTCCCTAAAATATTTGAGCCTTATGAGCGTGAGATTCTTTTCGGCGCCAAGGCAGTGATGGGGACGGGGCTGGGTATGCCCATTGTAAAGAACCTGATCAGCCGCATGGGCGGGCAGATCACCGTGAGCAGCACCCTGGGCAAGGGGAGCACCTTCTCCGCCACCATCCCCTTCGACGTGGGAGAAATTCTCCAGCCCGCCCAGGAAGAAACACACCAGGAGCTGATTCAGCTGGACGGCCGGCGGATTCTTCTGGCGGAGGACAATTTCCTGAACATGGAGATCGCCACCGAGCTGCTCCAGATGCGGGGAGCCCAGGTCACGCCGGCGGAAAATGGACAGTTGGCGGTGGAGGCCTTCCAGAGAGAGAGCCCCTTCTTCTTCGACGCGATTCTGATGGATATGCAGATGCCGGAGATGGACGGCTGCCAGGCCACCGAGGCCATCCGGGCCCTGAACCGCCCCGATGCCCAGACCGTGCCTATTATCGCGCTGACGGCCAACGCCTTTGCCGAGGACATCAGCCGCACCGCCCAGGCGGGCATGAACGCCCATCTGGCCAAGCCCATCAATATTGAACTGCTGTGCGCCACGCTGACGGAGCTGATGCCGGAGCGCACCGGAGTTCATGAAAAAGATTTATTAACCGAAGAGGAGTGAGCACCTTGCCCCCTAGCAACAAGCAGCGATACACAATCTTGGTCGCTGACGACTCAGAGATGAACCGCTCCATCCTGCGTTCCATGCTGGAGGAGTCCTATGATATTATTGAGGCGGAGGACGGACTCCAGGCGGTGAGCATCCTTCAGCAGATGGAGCAGGAGATATCCCTGGTGCTGCTGGATATCGTCATGCCAAATATGGACGGCTTCGGCGTGCTGGCCGCCATGAATAAATATGACTGGATCGACAGCGTGCCGGTCATCATGATCTCGGCGGAAAGCACCCGGGACTTTATCGAGCGGGCCTACGACCTGGGCGTTACCGATTACATCAGCCGCCCCTTTGATATGATGGTGGTGCGCCGCCGTGTGGTGAACACCATCATGCTCTACGCCAAGCAGCGCCGCCTGGCGGTTATGGTGAACGAGCAGATATACCAAAAGGAAAAGGTCAATAACCTGATGATCTCCATCCTCAGCCATATTGTGGAGTTCCGCAACGAGGAGAGCGGCCTGCATGTTCTGCATATCCAGACGATGACGGAGATCCTTCTCAGAAGCCTGATGCGCAAGACGGACAAGTACAAGCTGGACCGGGAGACCATCAACCTGATCAGCAACGCCTCAACCCTCCACGACGTGGGTAAAATCGGCATACCCAGCGAAATTCTCAACAAGCCGGGTAAATTTACCCCCGAGGAATTTGCTGTTATGAAAAGCCACTCCCAAATGGGCGCGGAAATGATGAACGGCGTCCCCTTCCAGGATGAGCCCCTGGTCAAATACGCCTATGAGATATGCCGCTGGCACCACGAGCGCTACGACGGCCGGGGCTATCCCGACGGCCTGAAGGGAGAGGAGATCCCCATCTCCGCTCAGGTGGTGTCGGTGGCGGACGTGTACGACGCCCTGACCAGCGAGCGGGTCTATAAGCCGGCCCATTCCCACGAGAAGGCCCTGAGCATGATCCTGAACGGCGAATGCGGCTCCTTCCAGCCCCTGCTGCTGGAGTGCCTGGTGGAGAGCAGCGACATTATCCAGCAGGAGATGGCGGTGGACACCGTGGTGCGGGGCGACCGCCGGATTATGGAAAACACAGCGGCGGAAATGACCCAATATGAGGACCTGTCCACCACCGACCGCACCCTGCGCATCCTGGAGTATGAACGGGCAAAATCCCGCTTCTTTACCTCTGTGGTGCCCACCATTCTGTTTGAGTATGTAAACAGCCCGTCTATGCTCTCTCTGTCCGTCCTGGGCGCTCAGCGGCTGGGGCTGGCGGAAAATACCATGAACCCCCTGAAAAACGAGGAAGTGGTGCAGATTCTGGGCACAGAGCAGCTGGCCGAATTAACCGGACTGCTGCGCAGCACCGTTCCGGAGGACCCTGTCGTGGAGTACGACTGTACCATCCGGCTGGACGGCGCGCCAAAGGCCGCCCACATCACCTGCCGCGCCATGTGGTCTTTGGATACGCCGGCACAATATATTGGAACCATTGGCGCAATTATAGAACTTGAGGGAGGAGAGGAAGTCCATTGACGATTCAGGAGTGTTACGCCGCCCTGGGGGGCGACTACGAGGAAGTGCTGGGCCGGCTTTACAGCGAGGCGCTGGTGAAAAAGTTTGTCGGCAAATTCCTGGCTGACCAGTCTTTTTCATCTCTGGAGAGCACCTTAAAGGCCAAAAACTATGAGGAGGCCTTCCGTGCAGCCCACACGCTGAAGGGGGTTTCACAGAACCTGAGCTTTACCAAGCTCTACCAGTCCAGCCACGAGATTACCGAGGCCCTGCGCACCAAAAATTACGACCAGGCGCTTCAGCTTTTCTCAACCGTAGAGGCGGACTACCTGCAAACCGCCGGGGCCATCCAGGCCTATCAGGCAGAAAATCAATAGTCAGAACGGTAAAAAGGCCGCCCGAATGGGCGGCCTTTTTTCTGCTTTCTATCGCTTTACTGAACCTTCTGGCTCTCCAAATACTCGTCATAGGTCATCTTTCGGTCGATCAGCCTGCCGCCGGCAGTGAAGTCGAAGACCCGGTTGCAGACCGTCTGGATGAGCTGGTGGTCGTGGGAGGCAATCAGCACGTTGCATTTAACGGCCTCCAGCCCCTTATTCAAAGCGGCGATGGACTCCAGGTCCAGGTGGTTGGTGGGCTGGTCCAGCATGAGGACGTTGGCCCCGGACAGCATCATCCGGGACAGCATGCACCGCACCTTCTCACCGCCGGAAAGCACCTTCACCGGCTTATGGACCTCGTCCCCGGAAAAGAGCATCCGGCCCAGGAAGCCCCGGAGGTACTGCTCCTGTGGGTCGGGGGAGAACTGGCGCAGCCACTGGACCAGGTCGTCCTCGCAGCCCTCAAAGTAGGGGGTGTTGTCCTTGGGGAAATAGGAGAAGGTGGCGGTCTGGCCCCATTTAATGCTGCCCTCGTCCGGCTCCAGCTCTCCGGCCAGAATCTTGAACAGGGCGGTGTGGGCGTTCTCGTTGTCTCCCACAAAGGCGATCTTCTCGTCGTGGCCCACAATGAAGGACACCTTGTCCAGCACCTTTACCCCGTCGATGGTCTTGGACACGTCGGTGACAAACAGGATATCCTTGCCCACCTCCCGGTCAGGGGAGAAGCCCACCCAGGGGTAGCGGCGGGAGGATGCGGGCATCTCCTCCACCGTGAGCTTATCCAGCAGCTTGCGCCGGGCGGTGGCCTGCTTGCTCTTGGACTTGTTGGCGGAGAAGCGGGAAATGAAATCCTGAAGCTCCTTAATCTTCTCCTCGTTGCGCTTGTTCTGGCTCTTGATGAGCTGTTGGACCAGCTGGGAGGACTCATACCAGAAGTCGTAGTTGCCCACATACATCTTGATTTTGCCGTAGTCGATATCCACAATATGGGTACATACGGTGTTCAGGAAGTGGCGGTCGTGGGAAACCACAATGACGGTGCCCTCAAAGTCCAGCAGAAAGTCCTCCAGCCAGTTGACAGCGTCAATATCCAGGTTGTTGGTGGGCTCGTCCATCATCAGCAGGTCGGGATTTCCGAACAGCGCCTGGGCCAGGAGGACCTTCACCTTCAGCCGGGCGTCCAGGGTGGCCATGTCGTTGTAATGCAGCTCGGTGCCCAGCCCCAGGCCCTGGAGGATGCGGCTGGCGTCGCTCTCCGCCTCCCAGCCTCCCAGCTCAGCATACTCCTCCTCCAGCTGACAGGCCCGCATCCCATCCTCGTCGGTCATCTCCTCTTTGGCGTAGAGGGCCTCCTTCTCCTTGCCGATGTCGTAGAGCCGCTGGTTGCCCATAATAACGGTGTCCATCACATTGTAGGCGTCGTAGGCGTTCTGATTCTGCTTCAGCACCGACATGCGGACATTGGGCAGAATGGACACCTGGCCGGAGGTGGAGTCCAGCTCGCCGGAGAGAATTTTCAAAAAAGTGGACTTGCCGGCGCCGTTGGCGCCGATAATGCCGTAGCAGTTGCCGCGCAGGAATTGCAGGTCCACATGAGAAAACAGTGGGGTACCGCTGTAGTTCAAGCTCAGGTCAGTGACGGTAATCATATCTTGCTGCTCCTTTTTCAATGGTACTTGTCAGTGCTGACCATCATACCATAAAGAGAGAAAAAAAGACAGCGTTTTTTTGCAAAACACTGTCTTTTTTCCGCCCTTTCTTTTGGAGAAACTGACGGGCCTAGTCCTGGCCGGCGCGGCGGCCGGTGTCGATTTCCAGCTCGCGGTAGAACAGCGAGACAATGCTGTCAATCCGCTGGCAGCACTCCTGGTCGTCCAACCTGCCGTTATCCAGAATGCAGCGGATCGCCTCCAGGGTCTGGACCGCCCGGCTCTCCACCGCGCTGGAGATCACTGAGGGATGTACCCGCTCCATGTGATCCAGGACCATCTTGCCTACCGCGGCGTGATAAAGGGCTGTTGGGACGTCATGCTCACTCATGTTCCTCACCTCGCTGCAATGTATAGTGGTCAAGGGCGTACTCTAAAAACAGTCCAATCAGCTCGTTCCGGCTGCGCCCCGTCTCCCTTGAGATATCATCCATCTGGCTGACAACCGGCTCCCGCAGCCGGACGGAAAAGGTGCGGTATCCGTCCTCGCCTTTTGGACGCTTTACTGTTACGATCAGCGCGTTATCTCCCACAGGATCACCTCGATTCGACTAAATTCTACAACAGCCCGGACACTAAGCATATGCTTAAAATGCTGTTATAGTTATGTTTGATTTATAACATAACAATCGGCCTTATTTCAGAGAAAGTTGGATAAGATTTTCATTTTTCCCTTGCATTTTCTGGACCAGCTGTGATATAATCAGGCCCGGCTGAAAAGCCACCTGTGCATATTTCCCCCGCAGAACGGCCGAGTCTCCACTCGGCCGTTATTTTTTGTCTCCTGACGGGAAAAAGAACTCCCCCCGGTGCAGGCCACACTGCATCAGGGGGACATAAAAAGCCGGACGATGAGGGAATCAGGAGCATAGGGTCTCCAGTATGTTTTGGGCAAAGTCCGCCAGCCGGTCCTCGATCCCGGGCAGGGCCAGGGCCTGCCCGGGGGAGTTTGCCGTCTCGATCAGGGCAAAGCGCTGTGGGAGAAAGAAGGATTTATTCATATTCATGGCCCCGATTATCTGCCGGGCCACCACGTCGCCCCCGGAATAGCCGGAGACCACAATGGCAAACACAGCCTTGTCATAGAAGCGTGTCTGACGAAACAGCGCAGTAAGCCGGTTGATAAAGGCGGTGAGGTTGGCGGAGAGGGCGTCGTTGTAGTTGGGACACAGCAATACCAGGGCATCCGCCGCCCGAACGGCGGGATAAACCTCGTCCCGCATCACGCCGCCGTAGAAGCACCCGCCCTGCTCCCCGAAGTGGAGGCACATGGTATAGGGGCAGCCGGAGCAGTCAAACAGGGTGCCGTTGCGCAGGCCGATCTCTCGGATGGCGCAGCGCTCCTCAATCCGCGCCCGCACTCTGGTCCACAGGGCCATGGTGTTGGAGGTATGGTGGCTGGAGGCGTGGAGGACCAGCACCTGGGGCCGCTCTTTCTTAGGGAGGGCGGAGCTCTCTACCCGCTCCGCCAGCTCGGCGGCGGCAGCGCGGTAGGCCCCTATCAGACCGGTCCCCAGATTCTGGGCCTGGACAGTGAAGTTGGCCAGAGAGCCGGTGCCCTCCACCAGGGGCCGGCCCACCAGGGCGCAGCCCGCCTGGTTCAGGGCCAGGGCGGCCTCAGCGGCGGCGGATTTGGTGTACAGCTCCCCCGCCCCGTCCACGATCAGACCGCCGGTGCAGCCGCTCAGCAAATTGGACTCCTTCCGCAGCCGGGCCAGCATACGCATGTATTCCAGGTTGATCCCCGCATCCCCCAGAGGCAGTGCTAAAATCAGGCGATGTCCCTCCAGCCCGGACAGCTCCTCCGCCCTCCGCACTGTGCGGACCTCCCGACCGGCCAGAGCCTGCCTTAAAATGCTGTCCAGCCGCTGTCCCGCCCAGCCGGAGTCGGGAGCGGGATGGATCAAAATAAGGGACATAACTGCCGCCTCCTTACTGCTTACAAACCA
>JAAWEX010000075.1 GCA_022794495.1 Lawsonibacter sp.
CCATGGTGTTGTTCCGCTGCGAGGTCTGCGGCCAGATCAAGCTGTTTGACGCGGAGTTCTTCCCCCCGGAGGAGGGAGGAGCGGAGCCGGAGCCCAGACCTGAGCCGGAGCAAAGACCAGAAGCGCCCAAAGCGGAGCCCGTTCCAGAGCCCGTCCAGCCCAAGCCCTTTAGGCCCTCCCGCTCCCGATTCGGCAAAAAGCCGCCCTGGGAGAAATAGAAAGGGGTGAAATGATGAAGGTAGAACAAAAATGTAAGGTCATTGCCAAGGAGTGGCTGACTCAGGACACCGTCTCCATGACGCTGAACGTGGGGGATATGCTGTACCACGCCAGAACCGTCGCCGGACAGCGTATCTATCCGGGACAGTTTGTCCACATCAAGTGCGGAGACGGCCTGCTCCTTCGCCGGCCTATCTCTGTCTGCTTCTGGAAGGGAACCGCGGAGGAGGGCACCATCCGGATTGTCTTTGAGGTCAAGGGCGAGGGCACAGCCTGGCTGGCCCGCCGTCCCGTGGGCCACACGGTGGATGTGCTGGGCCCCCTGGGAACCGGGTTTCAGACGACGCCCGGCCCCTACCTGCTGGTGGGCGGCGGCATCGGCGTGCCTCCCCTCTATGCCTGCGCCTGTTACACCGGCTGCTCCTCCACCGCCATTCTGGGCTTCCGGTCCAAGGAGCGAGCCATCCTGCTGGACGAGTTTGACAGCGAGTGCATCGACGTAAAAATTGCCACCGACGACGGCTCCCTGGGCTACCACGGCTTTGTGGACGCCCTGGTCCGCCAGGAGCTGGAGAAGAAGCACCACTACCAGGGAATTCTGGCCTGCGGGCCCAAGCCCATGCTGAAAAGTGTGGCGAAAGTGGCGGCCGAGTTCAATGTGCCCTGCCAGGTGTCTATGGAGGAGCGGATGGGCTGCGGCGTGGGGGCCTGTCTCGTCTGCGCCACCCCGATGAAGGACGGCACCGTGAAGCACGTCTGCAAGGACGGCCCGGTGTTCAACGCAAGGGAGGTGGACTGGGATGCCTGACGTGAAACTGTCCGTTAATCTGGCCGGCGTCACCCTGAAAAACCCCGTGGTTGCGGCCTCGGGCACCTTCGGCTTTGGCCGGGAATACAGCCAGTTTTATGATCTGTCTGAGTTGGGGGGGATCTGCGCCAAGGGGCTGACCCTCCACCCCCGAAACGGCAACCCCGCCCCCCGCATCGCGGAGACCCCCATGGGCATCCTCAACTCGGTGGGCCTGGAAAACCCCGGCGTGGACGCCTTTATCAAGGAGGAGCTGCCCTTCCTGCGCCGGTTTGACACCAAAGTTATCGCCAACATCTCCGGGAACACCCCGGAGGAGTACGGCGTCATGTGTGAGAAGCTCTCCGCCGCCGGGGTGGATATGATCGAGGTGAATATCTCCTGTCCCAACGTGAAGGCGGGGGGGCTGGCCTACGGCACCCGTCCCGAGCTGGCCGCCGAGGTCACCGAGACCGCAAAAAAGCACGCCGGAGGCGTGCCCGTGATGGTGAAGCTCTCCCCCAATGTGACCGACGTCACCGAGATCGCCAGGGCCGTCGAGGGGGCCGGGGCGGACGCCCTGTCCCTCATCAACACCATCCGGGGGATGCGCATCGACATCAGCACCCGCCGGCCCGTTTTGAAGATGAACACCGGAGGGCTGTCTGGACCCGCCGTACTGCCGGTGGCGGTGCGGATGGTGTGGGAGGCAGCCCAGGCGGTGTCTCTGCCCATCCTGGGCATGGGGGGCGTGGCCAAGGGGGAGGACGCCGCCCAGCTGATGCTGGCCGGGGCCTCCGCCGTGGCGGTGGGCACCGCCCTCTTCGCCGACCCCTTCGCCCCCCTGAAGGTCCGGGACGGGCTGGCTGAAATCGCCGGGAAGCAGGGGCTGAACGGGGTCTCTGCCCTCACCGGAGGGGTGAAGCCCTGGTAACTCTTGCCTATGTGGGACCCGCCCCCCCGGGCAGGTCATTTGTCCGGGAGAGGCCCTGCCATGGAATGGCCCGCCCAGGGGCGGGCCCCACACAAAATATAAAGGATCTGATACCCATGACAACCATCTACCTCATCCGCCACGCTGAGGCGGAGGGCAACCTCTACCGCCGTATCCACGGCTGGTATGACTCGCTGATTACCGAAAACGGCTTTTCCCAGATCAAGGCCCTTGAGGAGCGCTTCCGGGATATCCAGGTGGACGGGGTGTGGTCCAGCGACCTGTACCGCACCAAGACCACCGCCCGGGCCATCTATGTGCCCAAGGGGCTGGAGCTGCACACCGACCCCGGCCTGCGGGAGATTAACCTGGGGGACTGGGAGGACGTGACCTGGGGGCTGGCCCGCCACGACTTTTTGGACGAGCTGACCCGCTTTGACACCGACGACCCCACCTGGCAGGCCCCCAACGGGGAGAGCTTCCACCAGCTGGGCCGCCGGCTGCTGGAGACGGTGCGGCGCATCGCCGGGCAGTACCCCGGCCAGACTGTGGCCATGTTCAGCCACGGCATGGCCATCCGCCAGCTGCTCTCCCAGGTGAAGGGACTGCCTGAGGCGGAGTGGCCCACCGTCCCCCACGGGGACAACACCGCCGTGACCAGGCTCACCTTTGACGGGGAGAAGCTGGCTATCGACTATGAGCTGGACAACTCCCACCTGACCGAGTCCATCTCCACCCTGGCCCGCCAGGCCTGGTGGCGGAAGGACGGGGTGCGGCGGGAGGACATCAACCTGTGGTACCGGCCTATCGACTGGGAGCGGGAGAAATCCATCTACCTGGAGGCCCGGCGGGACGCCTGGACCTGCACCCACGGCCCCGACGTGCCTTTCGACGGGGAGGGCTTCCTCCGGGACGCCGAGGCCTGCCTGGCGCAGAGTCCCTGGGGGGTGTCGCTGGCGATGGCCAGGGACAGCGTGGCCGGAGTGCTCCAGCTGGACGGAGCCCGCTGCCAGAAGGAAAACGCCGGGTACATCCCCTTCTGCTACATCGCGCCGGAGCGCCGGGGCCAGGGCCTGGGCATCCAGCTCATCGGCCAGGCTGTGGCCTTCTTCCGTCCCATGGGGCGGGATAGGCTCCGCCTGCGCTGCGCACCCTATAACCAGAGGGCCCAGCACTTCTACCGGAAGTATGGCTTTGTCAAGGTGGGGGAGGAGCAGGGCAGCCGGGTGCCCTTGGATATTCTGGAGAAGTACATCGGCTACGACCGCTAGGAGGGACCGCCTTGAAGAAAAAGGAGCTGCTGGACCGCTGCGCCCGCAGCGGGGAGGAGCGCATCCTGCTGGGCCGGGTGCTGGACAAGCTGGAGCTGGCCCAGAGCCGGGGCGTCCCCGCCCACACCCCCTTCCTCTCCCCTGGGGAACAGGCGTCTGTGACCGACCTGCTCAACGGCGCGGGCAGGCCCCGCAGCCTGTTCTGGGGCGGCTACCCCGGCAGCGAGCGGAATATCTGCCTCTTCCCCGCCGGCTGGCAGGAGGAGGACCTTCCCGCCGGAGCGGATGGGCCTGTGGCCGCCGTCCAGGCCAGCTTTCCCGCCGGAGCTTCCCTCACCCACCGGGATATTTTGGGCGCCCTGATGGGGCTGGGCCTGACCCGTGAGGTGCTGGGAGATATCCTGCTCCCCCAGCCTGGGGTGTGTCAGGTGGTGGCGCTGACGGAGGCCGTCCCCATCCTCCTGTCCCAGTGGGAGAGCGCCGGGCGGTATAAGGTGAGCCTGTCGGAGATTTCCCTGGACCAGCTGACCCCAAAGCCCGCCCAGGTGAGGACCATCCGGGACACGGTGGCCACCCTCCGGCTGGACGCCGTGACTGCCGCAGGCTTCTCCCTGTCCAGAGCCAAGGCCGCCGCCCTCGTCGCCTCGGGGAAGGTGTCCCTCAACCACCGGGAGTGCCTCAAGGCCGACCGGCCGGTGGCGGAGGGGGACGTGCTCACCTGCCGGGGACTGGGCAGGTGCGTGGTGAAAGAGGTGCCGGGACAGTCTAAAAAGGGACGGACTATGGTGGTCCTGGATCGGTATGTGTAGGGGCGGATATCATCCGCCCGTTCCAAATTCTGCCGCCGCCGCGGGCGGATAATATCCGCCCCTACACAGGGTAAAAAGGAGCGTAAATATGGAACAGAGCAAAATCGACCGCATCAGCGCGCTGGCCCGGAAGTCACGGACCGAGGAGGGCCTCACCCCGGAGGAGAAGGCGGAGCAGGAGGCCCTGCGCCGGGAGTATCTGGCCGCCATCCGGGCCAACCTGACCGCTCAGCTGGACGGCACCGTGATCCAGTACCCCGACGGCACCCGGAAGCGGCTGAAAAAGAAAAAGCCTTAATTCATTTTTAATTTGACAAGGCAGGAATTTTCTGACATAATAGCGGTGCTTTCCTGTCAGAATATTTGGGGCGAACCGCCCGTTAAGGAGGTCCACTATGGCCCGTATCAAGTTTACCACCGACTCCGCCTCCGACATCCCCGCTCCCCTGCGGGAGGAGCTGAATATTCAGGTATTTCCCTTCCCCATCGCCATGGAGGACAGGGAGCTGGCCGACGGCTTTGACTTTACGCCCCAGGAGTTTTACGATATGCTGCTGGCCGCCCCCAAAATTCCTACCCACGCCCAGCTTAACCCCTACCTCTTTACCGAGGCCTTTGAGGCGGCCTACACGGCAGGGTACACCGACCTGATTCACACCTCCATCAACTCCAAAGGCTCGGCCACCTGCTCCAACGCCTTTCAGGCCAGGGGCGACTTTTACCGGGATCACCCGGAGGCGGAGGGGAGCTTCCACATCCACATCATCGACGCGCTGAACTATACCATGGGCTACGGCTGGGCGGTGGTTCAGGGGGCCAAAATGGCCGCCGGAGGGGCCGCGCCCCAGGAGATTGTGGACTATATCCAGGACTGGGTGGACCATGTGCGGGTGGTCTTCGCCCCGCTGGACCTGCGGTTTGCCAAGAAGTCCGGCCGGGTGTCCGCCGCCGCGGCCTTTGTGGGTGAGGCCCTGGGCCTGAAGCCCATTATGACCTTTACCGACGGGGAGTCTAAAATTCTGGCCAAGGTCCGGGGAGAGAGGGCGGTGGCCGTCAAGCTGGCCGAGATGTGTAAAAATGAGCGCCGGCCCGGCTCCCCTTACCTGTTGATTCAGGGGAACAACGCCGAGCAGTCCGGAAAGCTGCTGGAGCTGTGCCGCCAGGAGCTGGGTGAGGAGCCCGCCCTGTCCTTCCGCATCGGAGGCGTCATCGCTATCAACGCCGGACCGAACCTGATCGGCGTCGTCTACCGCGCTTGAGCCCTTCGCCCAGCCGTTTTGACGGTTGGGCTTATTATTTTACAGATTATTCATCTGGCGTGTGGTATGCTATGCAGGGGCGGACATTATCCGCCCGTAAACTGTGAGAAATATGTGTAGGGCGCGACCACCGGGCGCGCCGTGCTCTCCCTCGAAAAACGGCGGGCCGAGGTCGTCCCGCCCTACTGTATCAGAAATACAAAGGAGGTCCGCCTCATGGAACACAAACCGCTCACCTGGTCCCAGCGGGGGAGGCTGTGGCTGCGGCTGGGCATCCGGCTGGGGCTGGCCGCCCTGGCGGCCTGGCTCGCTGTCCGCTTCGGCCGGTCCCTGCTCTCCCTCTTCGCCCCGTTCCTCTTCGCCCTGGCCGCCGCCGCCCTGCTCAACCCCCTGGTGAAAAAATTGCAGCGGGCCTTGGGCTGGAACCGGCAGGTCCTCTCCGCCGTTCTGCTCATCCTTGTCTTTGGGCTGATCGGAGGCGGGGCCGCCCTACTGGTCTACGCCGCCGCTGGACAGCTGGTCTCCCTGGTGCAGAACTGGAGCGGGCTGCTGGACAGCTTACAGGCCGTTATGGACCAGCTGGAGGCGCTCTTCGCCCACCTCCTCACCCTGGCGCCCCCCCAGATTACCCAGATCGCTGAGGGCGCCGGGGACAGGCTGTTTCAGTGGCTGTCTGACGCCGCCCCCGCCGTTCTGGCCGACTGGGGCCTGGAGGCCGGCGAGCGGGCTATGGCCCTGCCCTCCTTTTTGGTGGCCTTGATTATCTTCATCATGGCCTCCTTCCTGCTCACCGCCGATTACCCCTACCTGCGCAGCCGGGCCGTCCAGTACCTGGACGAGGGGCTGCTGCGCTTTTTGAGCCAGCTGCGCTCCACCGCCCTGGGGGCCTTCGGCGGCTACCTGAAGGCGGAGTTCCTCCTGTCAGTGGGGGTGTTCTTTATCCTGCTGGCGGGGTTCCTCCTGATGGGGCAGCCCTACGGCCTGCTGCTGGCCCTGGGACTGGCGGTGATGGACTTTATTCCCATTATCGGCGCGGGCACCGTGATGGTGCCCTGGGCCTTTATCGACCTGTTTACCGGCAGCCTGCCCTCCGCCGCCGCCCTGATGGCCGTGTGGGGGGTGATCGCCCTGTTCCGCCGGGTGATGGAGCCCAAGTTCGTGGGAGATCAGACCGGGCTGTCTCCCCTGCTGTCGCTGGTATCCATCTATGTGGGCATGAAGCTGGCCGGGGTGGCCGGTATGATCTTTGGGCCTGTGACCCTGCTGGTTCTGCTCAACCTGGCCGGTATGGGCATGTTCCAGGGCCTGCGGCTGGACCTGGCCGCCGCCGTCCGGGATATTGCCGCCATTCTCAGCGAGCGGCCGGAGTAGGGGCATCTACTCCTCCCGAGCCCATTTCACCTTGGACGACAGCTTACCCGATCTGATATAGCATTGAATGCATTCCGCGGCCAGTGTCAAGTCGTTCACCGCCTGGGATTTTGGAACAGGGGACTGACCTCCAAGCCTGGGCGGGGCCGTCTCCTCCCCCTGCTCCGGGATGCTGGGCAGATAGCAGACGTCCTCCTCAAAGTCCTGGAGGGCAAGAACGGCCCAGCCGTCTCTGAGCTCCGCGGTAAAGAGAACCCCCTCCAGATCCGGGTCCGCGGATACCGTCAAGCTGTGTATCCTCTCCTCTTTTACATCCTTTGCCAGCCTTTGCACCAGCTCCCTGGTGATGGCGGTTCCGCAGTACCTGCGGCCGTCCGCCCTGATGATCTGCCCGTAGAGGCCGTTCTCTCCCCGGGGATTTTTCCGTCTGGAGAGGCAGCAGGGGGGCGGTCCCGGCGGCTCGGGCTCCGGCTCCCGGGTCTGCACGTCTGCTGTTATGGCTTCTACTGCCTCGTAGTGGCGCAGATTCTTTTTGGGCGGCAGCAGGGCAGATTTCAGCGCGGGGAGGCGGGCCAAAATCCTGCAATCCTGAAAATTGGTGCGGCTGACGTCCAGCGCGGTCAGGGGCCGGCAGCACTCCAAAAAGGAGAAATCCGAAAACTCCGCCGGCGGGAGAATGAGCTGTTCCAGCTGGGTTAAATTTTCCAGATACCAGCCCTCATAAAAATTGGTTTGGCTCAGATCCAGATACTTCAGCCGCCGGCACCTCAGCAGGAAGGAGTAGCTTTCGATGCCCGACCAGCAAAACTCTGTTGGTCCACGCCGGGCAAAAGAGTATCTCATCCCAATATCCGGGATGTTGGGGAACTCCAGAGCCTCCAGCCTGGGCAGAGCGCCAATCAGGCTCCAGTCGCCGGGGGCCGGCGTGACCCAGCCGGGGCAGAGCGAGGTCTCCCAATGGAAATTCTCCGCCCTTAGCTGGGTGATCTTCTCCAGGTCATCAGGCTCCTCCAGCTCCCGCCCAAGGGTATCCCGCAGCCATTGCAAAAGATGGGGGTCTGCCTGCAGAAGCATCTCACACATCGCGGTATTCTCCTTTCGAGCTCTTGTTTGAGGCAAATTATATCAGATTTTAAGCCTCCCCGCAACAAAAGCGCCCCGCCTGTTCACAAAATCCCTGAAATTCCCCCTGCAAAGTTCAAAAACTTATTCGTTTTTCTTCATGCTTTTTTCATATTTTTGCGTTATGATAGTTGCAGTTCAGGGGAATACCAGAAGCAA
The DNA here is from genome assembly GCA_022794495.1 of Lawsonibacter sp. Taxonomy (GTDB): domain Bacteria; phylum Bacillota; class Clostridia; order Oscillospirales; family Oscillospiraceae; genus Lawsonibacter. The sequence continues at coordinate 7,932 of JAAWEX010000075.1, forward strand.
TCCCGCTTTGAAAGGAGCGTTTGATTATGGATGAGTTCAACTTCTACAACAGTGAAAACGACGGCTACCGGGGCGGCTTCGGCAGCTACGAGGACCCCGTCCCCACCCCTCCCGGCACCCCCTTCTCCTCCGGCGGCGCGCAGCCCCCTAAAAAGAAACGGGGCGGGGCCGCCAAGGTAATCGCCCTGGTGCTGGCCTGCACCATCGCCGGAGGCGGCGCGGGGGTGGGCGGGGCCTACCTCTACAACCGCATAGCCGGCCCCCAGAATTCCACCACCATCTATGAGGAGGACCGGCCCCAGGTGCGGACGGTGGTGAACACCAACAACGGCCAGCCCATGACCCCCGAGCAGCTCTACGCCGCCAACCTGGCCTCCTGCGTGGGCATCACGGTGAACACCACCGTGAATATCTTCGGCCAGACCAGCACCTCCGCCGCCTCCGGCTCCGGCTTTGTCCTCAGCCAGGACGGCTACATCGCCACCAACTACCACGTCATCGAGAGCGCGGTGAACGACGCCTCTGTCACCATTCAGGTGTCCTTCGCCAACGGCGACAAGTACGACGCCAAGCTGGTGGGGGGCGAGAAGGACAACGACGTGGCCGTTTTGAAGATTGAGGCCTCCGGCCTTACCCCCGTCACCCTGGGCGACAGCTCTAAGCTGGTGGTGGGCGAGAGCGTCTACGCCATCGGCAACCCCCTGGGCGAGCTGACCTACTCCCTCACCGACGGTCTTGTCTCCGCCCTGGACCGGCTCATTACCACCGGGGAAAACGGGGACACCACCACCCTGAACGTGCTCCAGACCAACTGCGCCATCAATCCGGGCAACTCCGGCGGCCCCCTCTTCGACAGCTACGGCAATGTCATCGGCATCACCACCGCCAAGTACACCCAATCCTCCTCCGGCGTCAACGCCGAGGGCTTGGGCTTCGCCCTGCCCATCAACGATGTGAAGGACATCCTGGCTGATCTGATCGCCCACGGCTATGTCACCGGCAAGCCCTACATGGGTATCCAGGTGTCCAATGTGTCTTCGGAGGCCCAGCGGTACGGCATCTCCGCCGGCGCCGCCGTGTCCTATGTGGCCGAGGGCTCCTGCGCCCAGAAGGCCGGCCTTCAGGTCAACGATATCATCATCGCCATCGACGACACCGCCATCGACTCCTCCTCCGCCCTCACCGCCGCGCTGTCCACCGGCTATAAGGCGGGGGACACCGCCGCCCTCACCGTCATCCGCAATCAGCAGGAGCTGACGCTGAGCATCACCTTTGACGAGAAAAACGCCGAGACCGAGGGCCGCAACCAGATCCAGCAGACTGACCAGCAACAGCCCAATTATGGGTACGGCGGCTATCAGTGGCCCTTCGGGAATATGTTCCCGTGGTAAAGTTCCTCTTGAAAAGCAAGCGGCAGTGTGCTACAATCATGTTGGCGAAAGCCAAACTGACGACGATCCAGTTTACACCCACCGCAAAAAAGCGGCCCCCCGGAAGAGGTTGGAGCTCTCCGGAGGGCCGCTTTTGCTATAGGACCTGCAAGCCGTAAATAAAGGTGTGCAGGGGATGGACAATCCTGAAAAATC
>JAAWEX010000076.1 GCA_022794495.1 Lawsonibacter sp.
CTCCCTGGTCCTCCTTGCTTCGGGGCTTCAGCTTCCGCCTCCCCACTGCGATGCCTACAGCGGCGGCGGCGGCCAGAATCACCACCAGAAATACATTGTAGGACACCCAGATGAGGAAGTCTTGGAAACCCTGGCTCAGTCCCCGGACGCTGGCCTGGAAGCCGGCGGCCATCCGCTGGCCCAGTGGGGCGGTCTCCCCCACCTCCTGGGTGACCCGGCCCACCTCGCTGAGGTAGACGTTAAAGGTGGAGAAGCCTACGAGGGCGTCATAGCGGTTGAGCTCAGAGGAGTACTGCTCAATCTGATACTCCACCTCACTGAGGGCGTTTTCCAGGGAAATGATGTCCTCCATAGTCTCCGCCTTCTCCAGCAGAGACAGCAGCCTTTCCTGTTTGGTGCGCTGGGTCTTGAGGCGGGCCTCAGTGTCGTAATACCGCTCTCCCACATCCTCGCTGCTCTCATGCTTGCTGGTCACATAGCCCAGGTCGCCGGTGCTGGACAGGAACTGGTCATACCTCCCCGCCGGCACCCGGATGATGTAATCTCCGCTGCGGCTGGCGTTGGCGTCCCGGCGGCCGCCGCCCCGGGTGGAGGCGCTTTCAAAATAGCCCTCGCAGCTGCTCACCAGCTGTTTCAGGGCCACTTCACTCTGGTCAAACTGCTCCGTCTGGATGGAAATCTCCGCCCGGCGGATGAGCTTGGCCCTGGGGTTTTGATAGATATCGCCCCCTTGGTTCTCCGTCTCAATGGGCGCGCCGGGTTCTCCGGGCACGTCAGGCGCGGGCATAAAGTCCGCTTCTCCGCTCCCTATATTCACGTCCCAGTAGTTGCCTTCTGCACCTCCGCTGGGCGCATTGCTGGCAGAGGGCATACTGCTGGAACCTCCTCCGCACCCCGCCAGCACCAGGAGCGCCGCCAGACTGACCGCAAACAGCTTTCGTTTCATAAAAATCCTCCCTTTCTTTTTGATCTCTACTGGTATAGACGCAAAATTTTTCCCAAGGTTGCACCATTTCAAAAAAAATTTCATAGGATGGGTAAATTTTGGGAGGTGCATTACTATGCCCATCATCTACTTATCCCCCAGTACACAGGATTGGAACCACTACGTTAGTGGAGGAACAGAAGAGGAATGGATGAATCTGCTGGCCGACAAGATGGTCCCCATGCTGGACGCCTCTGGCATCCGTTACGCCCGAAACACTCCGGATATGACCGCCGCTTCTTCCATCGCCGCCTCCAACGCGGGGAATTACGATCTCCACCTGGCCCTCCACTCCAACGCCGCCGCCGGAGCCCAGGCCGGAAAGGCCAGGGGGTCCATCGTCTTCTACTACCCTGGCAGCGCCAACGGCCAGCGGGCGGCGGAGTTGATCGCCGACGGCCTGAAGACCATCTATCCCGACCCCAACAAGGTGCGCACCGAGGCCACCACAACGCTGGGCGAGGTAGCCAGGGTAAACGCCCCCTCCGTTCTCATCGAGCTGGCCTTTCACGACAACCCCGAGGACGCCGACTGGATCAAAGCCAACCTGGACGCCGCCGCTAGGGTCATCGTCCTGGCTTTGACGGAGTATTTTAACATCCCCTTTTTCGAGACGGAACACCGCCGCCAGGGGGCGGTGGACGTGGAGTGGGGGAACCTCAACATCCGCTCCCGCCCCAATACCAATGCAGCCATTGCCGCCCAGGCCCCCGACGGCGCGCCCCTCACCATTATCAACACCGCCAACGGCTGGCACCTGGTCAACTACAACGGGGTGATTGGCTACGCCAGCAGTGAATTTGTGACGGTGGTGTGAAAGGAGAAATTTATTATGGATATCCATGTCGTCCAGCCCGGCGACACCATGTATCAGCTGGCCCAGCAATATGGCGTCCCCATGGAGAGGCTGCTCCAGGACAACCAGCTTCCCAATCCCTCCCACCTTGTCGTGGGACAGACCATTGTGGTCCAGTATCCGGAGCTGACCCACACCGTCCTGCCAGGGGACTCTCTGTACTCAATCGCCCAAATGCACAACACCACCGTGGCCCAGCTGCTGCGCAGCAACCCCGCGCTCCAGGGCCGGGACCTGATCTACCCCGGACAACATATCGTGGTAAAATACGCCTCCCAGCCCAGAGGCCCCCTCACCGTCAACGCCTACGCCTACCCCTACATCGACCGGGACTTGCTCCGGGCCACCCTGCCCTATCTGTCCCAGCTCACTCCCTTCTCCTACCGCTTCGACGAGGATGACCTGATCCCCCTCCGGGACGAGGCCCTGGTCAACGCCGCCCTCCAGAGCCGGGTGGCCCCCATCTTCCACCTGTCCAACCTGGACGAGGGGGAGCGCTTCTCCGCCGAGCTGGCCCACGAGCTGCTGGAGGACGAGGAGGATCAGGAGGAGCTGATCCAGGAGATCCTGCGCACAATCGACCGCAAGGGGTATCGGGGCGTGGATGTGGACTTTGAGTATGTCCGGGGGGAGGACGCGGACAGCTACGCCCGGTTCCTGGGCCGGCTGCGCCGGGCCCTCGCCTCCCGGGGCCTGCCCTTGATCGCCGCCCTAGCCCCCAAGACCGCAGCGGACCAGCCCGGCCGGCTGTATGAGGGGATCGACTACCATCTCATTGCCCAGTCGGTGGATTTCGCCCTGCTGATGACCTATGAGTGGGGCAATCTCGCCAGCCCGCCTATGGCGGTGGCCCCCCTGCCCCAGGTGCGTCAGGTGGTGGAATATGCCATCACGGAGTTTTCCCCTAAGCAGCTCTACCTGGGCATCCCCAACTACGGCTACGACTGGACCCTCCCCTACCGGGAAGGAGGCCGGGCCCGGTCACTGAGCAATGTGGAGGCGGTTCAGCTGGCCTGGGACCGCCGGGCCTCCATCCGATATGATGAGCAGGCCCAGGCCCCCTGGTTCCGGTATGTGGATGACCAGGGCGCGGAGCATGAGGTGTGGTTCGAGGACGCCCGGTCCATCCAGGCCAAGCTGAACCTTGCCTTCGACTACGGCCTGTACGGCGCGGGAGTCTGGAACCTGGACCGGCCCTTCCCGCAGGGCTGGGCGGTGGTCAGCGCCATGGCGGAGATTCGCAGCGAGATGTAGATTTTTCCGTTCTCCTGTGGTATAATCAGGTAATCCATGTACAAAGGAGGACACATCAATGTCTGTTATAATCGGTTTAAAGGGCCGGGCGGAAACTGTAGTCAGCGATGCCAACACCGCCCAGGCGGCCTGTTCCGGCGCCCTGCCAGTATTCGGCACCCCCTTTATGTGCGCCCTGATGGAAGAGGCGGCCTGGAAGTCCATCGCCCCCCATCTGGAGCCCGGCCAGAGCACCGTGGGCACCCGGCTGAACGTCTCCCACGACAGCGCCACCCCTGTGGGGATGAGGGTGTGGGCGGAGAGCGAGATCACCCAGGTGGACGGCAAGCGGCTGGTGCTGAATGTCGCCGCCTTCGACGAGCGGGGGCCCATCGGCCAGGGCGTCCACGAGCGGTTTGTCATCACCGACCAGCGCTTTCTCGCCAAGGCGGCCCAAAAGCTGGAAGCACAGGAGGGCTGAGGGATGTCCATCGAAAAAGTCCGGGACTACTTCCGCCCCCTGGGGCGGGAGGGGGACATTCTGGAGTTCCCCGTCTCCAGCGCTACAGTGGAGCTGGCCGCCCAGGCGGTGGGCGTGATTCCCGCCCGCATCGCCAAGACCCTCTCCTTCCTGGTGGAGGAGCACTGCGTCCTCATCGCCGCCGCCGGAGACGCCAAGATCGACAACAGCAAATACAAGGCCTTTTTTCACACCAAGGCCAAGATGCTCACTCCGGAGCAGGTATCCGCCTTCACCGGCCACGCCATCGGCGGGGTGTGCCCCTTCGCCAACCCGGAGGGGGTAAAAACCTATCTGGACGTGTCCCTGAAGCGTTTCGACACCGTCTTCCCCGCCGCCGGCAGCGGCAGCTCCGCCATTGAGCTCACCTGCGGCGAACTGGAGGAGTATTCCCACTCTCTGGGCTGGATCGACGTATGTAAGAGCTGGCAGGAGAACCCGTGACATCCCTCCTCCCGCCGTCCGCCCCGCCCCGGCCTGTTCCAGGTGCCTCCCCTCTGAAGGGGAGGCCCTTTTTACAGCTCCACCACCTGGGTGGCGATTTTTTTCTGAAATACCCGGTCGTGTTCCACAAAAAGCAGGGTGGGTTGGTGCTGAAGGAGCAGCTCTTCAATCTGTACCCGGGAAAATAAGTCAATATAGTTCAGCGGCTCATCCCACAGATACAGGTGGGCACTCTGACACAGGCTGGCCGCCAGAAGCACTTTCTTTTGCTGCCCCGCACTGTACTCTCCCATATCCCGCTCAAACAGGGCGCGGGAGAAGTCCAGCTTGCGCAGGATGGTTAGAAATTTGCTCAGGTCCAGGTCCTGTCCCTTCGCCCAGGCGACGGGGTCTCCCCTCAGATGGTCCGCCTTCTGGGGGACAAAGGAAATTTGCAGCCCCGAGGCCCGGAACAGCGTCCCGGTATGGGGGACCTCCTCCCCCAGCGCCAGCCGCAGCAGACTGGTTTTCCCGGAGCCGTTGCCGCCGTCCAGGCAGAGGCGGTCCCCCCGGTTCAGTGTAAAGCGGATCGGCCTGCCAGCCGCTCCCGGGTAGGCGACCGCCAGGTCCCGCCCCTCCAGCAGCCGCTGGCTGTGATAGGCCAGCGGGGTCAGCTTCAGGCTGTCCGCCTGCTCAATATCCTTGAGCAGGCCGGCTTTCTCCTGAATGGCTCTCTGCTGGCGGTCCTCGATATTTTTCGCCCGCTGCATCATTTTGGCCGACTTGTGGCCGATAAACCCCCGGTCAGGCCGCAGTCCGGAATTTTTAGAGCCGTACTTGGTCTGTTCCACCTTGTCCGACCAGCCAGAGGTCCGCTTTGCCGCCTGCTCCAGCCGCTTAATCTCCCCCTTCAGCTTCTCGTTCCGGGCCAGCTCTCCCCGGTCCCGGTCCTCCTTGTCCCGAAACCAGCTGGAGAAGGTGCCCCGTACCAGCTCCGGCCCGGTGTGGTTCAGGGCCAGGATATGGTCCACGCAGCCGTCCAGAAAGGCCCGGTCGTGGGACACCAGCAGAAAGCCCCGGTCCAGGTTTCGGAGATACTCCGACACCAGCGCCCGGCCCGGACCGTCCAGATGGTTGGTGGGCTCGTCGATCATGGGGTAGCTCCCCTCATCCAGGAAGAGGGCGGCCAGCAGGGCCCTGGTCTGCTCCCCTCCGCTGAGGGTGGAGAAGGGCCGCTCCAGCACCTCCTCCCCCAGGCCCAGCTTGGACAGCTCCCAGCTCAGCCGCCACTCCTCTTCGGGGGGCGCCTCCTCCAGCAGGATGTTCAGCGTCCGCCGGGAAGGGTCAGCCACCGGCTTGGGCCAGCGGCGGCAGGGTTCCCCCAGAGAGACCGTCCCTCGCCCTTCCAGCTCCCCCGCCAGCAGGCGGAGGAGGGTGGTCTTGCCCCGGCCGTTCCGGCCCACCAGTCCCAGCTTCCAGCCGGTATCCAGCTGGAGGTCCAGCCCCTCAAACACCGGGGTGTGATCTCCATCGTAGGTGAAATGCAGATTTTGTATGGTAATTTGCGACATATTGTTTCCTCCTGTCATGCGCGAAAAAGCCGCAAGAGGGACTTCCCTCTCGCGGCGGCAGGGGCACAATACGCCCATATGAGCCGAAAGGGGAAGACTGCGCGTTTCCTCCTGCGGACCCATGACAGAACCGGGCTGCTCTCACAGCCCTGCACCTTTTCCTGTCACGGATTCAGCAAGTGGTCTTGCGCATCTTCCCGCCTCCTGTCTGTTTGTGTTGAGGACAGCATACCACGGACGGCACGGTTTGTCAAGAGAAAGCGCCCGGCCTCCCGGCCGGGCGCAGTCCGTTTACTTGGTGCCGAAGATACGGTCGCCGGCGTCGCCCAGGCCAGGGACGATATAGGCGTGCTCATTGAGCTTTTCATCCACCCCGGCCACGTAGATCTCCACGTCGGGGTGGTCCTTCATGATGCACTCAATGCCCTCGGGGGCGGCCAAGACATTCATCAGCTTCACATGCTTACAGCCGTAGCCCTTGATAAAGGTGATGGCGGCGGAGGCGGAGCCGCCGGTGGCCAGCATGGGATCCAGGACAATAACGTCCCGCTCAGCGATGTCGGCGGGCATCTTGCAGTAATACTCCACAGGGCGGTGGGTCTCCGGATCGCGGTACAAGCCAATATGGCCCACCTTGGCGGAGGGAATCATCTTAATAATGCCGTCTACCATACCTAAACCAGCGCGCAGAATAGGCACTACCGCCAGCTTTTTACCTGCCAAGGTTTTAAAGGTACCGGTAGCGATGGGGGTTTTTACCTCGATATCCTCCAAGGGCAGGTCCCGCGTGGCCTCATAGCACTCCAGAGCGGCGATTTCAGAGACGATCTCCCGGAATTCCTTCACGCCGGTTCTCTCATCCCGGAGTATGGTCAGCTTGTGCTGAAGCAGCGGGTGGTCCAAAATGTGTACCTTTTCGTTATACATACTTATCGACTCCTTTTCTATTGTGCGAATGTTGGATCATTGCCTGTAGGGGCGGCAATCAGCCGCCCGCCTTCCGATACGGCCTGTCCGCTGGAGGCCGGGCAGATTTACTCACGCCCCTTTTCCCGTTCCAGCCGCTCCCGTTCCGCCTGGGACAGGCGGTGGTAAACCGGGACAAGGTCGGCCCCGGACACCAGCCCGCCGGCATACGCCAGCTTTTCCCCCTCTATGGCAACCCCCCACGCGCTCTGCATCCGCAGATGAGCGGGGGCCAGCGTCAGGCCGGGAACCGCTTCTTTTAGGGTATTATAACACAACTGGGCCCCATCGCCAACGACTATTTTTGTTTCCGGAAAATTTTTCAGCTCCGCCCCCAGCTCTTCCAGGGAGACAGCCCGGTCAGGGCTGAGCCGCTCGAGCTCTTCTCCCCTGGCCAGAAACAGGGCGTTGTATACCTGCTGGCGCCGGGCGTCCATGGCGCAGACAATGATTTTCCCTTCCAGGTGAGCCAGAGGCCAGGCCATGGAACGCAGGGTGGAGCAGGGGGCGCAGGGCTTCTCCCCCGCCCAGGCCAAGCCCTTGGCGGCAGCGACCCCAATCCGCAGGCCGGTAAAGGACCCCGGCCCAGCGGCCACAGCGATGGCATCCATCTGGTCCAAAGATTGGCCGCAGTTTTTCAGCATGTCGTTTACCATGGGCAGCAGGGTGCGGCTGTGGGTCAGGCCGCTGCACTGAAACGATTGCGCAATCAGCGTTCCGTCTCGGCACAGAGCGGCGGAGCAGGCTATGGCGGACGACTCCAGGGCCAAAATATTCATTGAAACGCCCCCTCAATCGTAATAATCCGCTGATTGTCCGACTCTCCCCGGCAGATTTCCACCGAGATGGCGTCCTCCTCCAGGGCGTCAGACACATTTTCACTCCACTCCACGGCGCATACGCCTCCCCGGTTCAGATAGTCCTCCCAGCCGATGTCGAAGAGCTCGTCGGAGGAGCCCAGACGGTACATGTCGAAGTGGAACAGGGGCAGACGGCCTCCCTCATACTCGTTGACAATGGTAAAGGTGGGACTGGTCACCCGGCCTCCCACGCCCAATCCCCGGGCCAGCCCTCTGGTAAAGGCGGTCTTCCCCGCCCCCAGATCGCCGGTGAAGGCGATTACCGCCCCCGCTTTCAGCTCATCCGCCAGGCGGACGCCCAGAGCCTCGGTCTCTACCTCGCTGTTGGTGACATACTGCACCGCTTTTCCTCCGTTCACAGAAAATTTTCAGGTTCTTAAACATTATACCACAGATAGGGTTTGCGTTTCTACCAAAATGTGATAAAATATATGGGTGATTTTTGCCCTGGGAGCGTATCGCTGCGCGTCCCTGCAATAAGGAGGTGAGGCCATGCCTTTCCTGTCCCTGCTGTTCTCTCCCATCAAGGACTTTTTCAAAAAGGGCGACGTGATCCTGCTGGGGCTGTGCCTGGCCGCCAGTATCTTCGGGTTAGCGCTCATCTATTCGGCCACCCAGTATTTTGGGGAAATGCGCTGGGTGCGCTTTGTCACCGTTCAATTTATCGCCATCGTTCTGGGCGTGATCGCCTATATGCTGCTTACCTTTGTTGACTTCCAGCTCTTTGTGGAGAAGCGGTGGAAGCTGCTGCTGGCCTTCAATGTACTTTTTATTCTCCTTCTCCTCACCCCCCTAGGGGAGGACTACCAGTCCGGCAACCTGAACTGGCTGGTAATCTCCCGCATTATCCCCAAGTTCCCTATGGACGTACAGCCCAACGAGATCGTTAAAATATCCTTTATCCTGCTGCTGGCCCTGCAAATCGTAAAAATCCAGGACCGGGGTCTGGACATCAGCTCCATTCCATCCGTCATCCAGATCGGCGGACACACTGTTTTCATGCTGGGCCTCATCGCCGCCGTCTGCGGCGACTTCGGCATGTGCGTCATCTATATGATGATCTTTGTGTCCATGGCCTGGACCTCGGGCGTCAAGCTGAGATGGTTCCTTTTGGTAGGAGGCGGGCTTGTGCTGGCGGCGGTAATCCTCTGGCTGTTCTTCCTGCCTGAGACCCGCTGGTGGAACGACTACCGGATTATGCGCTTCCGGGTGGTGCTTGACCACAGCCTGGATGTAAGCGGGAAGGGCTGGCAGCAGACCCGTTCTACCTTGGCTATTGGATCCGGCAAGCTGTTTGGGCAAGGCTACTGCCAGGGCATCCAGACGCAGGCGCCTAACAGTCAGGCCCTCCCTGCCCGCCATACCGATTTTATTTATTCCGTCTGCGGCGAGGAGCTGGGGCTGGTGGGCTGTATGGCTCTGCTGCTGCTGCTGTCCAGCATTGTCCTGCGGTGTATCTGGGTGGGCCGCCATGCCAGTTCTCCTTTCTCCGCCTATGTGTGCATGGGTATGGCGGGGATGCTCCTGAGTCAGATCACCTTTAACGTGGGCATGTGCCTGTACGTTCTGCCCGTTATGGGCCTGACCCTCCCCTTCATCAGCTACGGCGGGTCGTCCATCATTACCCTCTTTGCCGCCATGGGCATCGTCTCCAGCGTAAAGGCCCGGCCCATGCCCAGCTGGCTACGGGACCGAAGCCAAGTCTAACAACAAAAGAATGCCCCGCCTGACGGCGGGGCATTTCTTATGCTTTGACTTATTCGGCTCCGGGCACGTGAATAACGCCCATGGGACACTCCTTCACGCACAGCTGACAGCCAACACACTTGTCCTGGTCGATCTTGGCCAGGAAGTTCTCCACAGTGATGGCCTCCTTGGGACAGGCCTTGGCACACTTCATGCAGCCGATACAGCCGGCAGTACAGGCCTTCCGGGTATCGGGACCTTTGTCCTTGTTCTGG
>JAAWEX010000077.1 GCA_022794495.1 Lawsonibacter sp.
ATAAAAAGCTGGAAGAAAGCATTTAGAAAGAGGCGGACAAGAGGCGATAAAGAGTAATAGGGCGGCGGCTCGTTCCGCTCGCCGCCGCCTGAATTTTAGGTTGATTATCTATAAAATTGCTTATCTTTTTATGTTTAAAGAAAAAATCAACCTTAAATTTTTCTAAATACGTTCTGTCACAAGGCTTTTAGCGATTGTGCAAAACAGAGAATTTCATAGTACGATAAAAAATCAAACCATGCAATTCATATGAACACGTTCAATGCTATCAAAATACTGAAACAACTGCTCCAGAAAAAACTTGGAGTAGAGCAGCTTTGTTCCATAATACTTTTCCAGCCGCTGAATGTGATTGCTCAGGGTCTGCTGAGAGATAAACAGCCGGTTGGCGGTGCGGGTCATGTGCAGGTCCTTGGCCAGCTCGGAAAAATAGTACAGGCTGGTGAGGTCCACAGGAGCACCTTCACAAAAAAATTTTGTTATAAACTCAAAAATTTGCTGTTTTACTTTTGGGTAATTCTCTATTACTATGAATTTACAAAAAGCGCAGCCCCTTCCAGGGGGACGCAAAAAATGAGGAGGAGTCCCAGATGCCTGTAGGAAAGAGAATTTACTTAAAGCGGGAGATGCCCGACCCCGAGATTATGGAACAGTTCAAGACTATTCCCGCCTCCAACACCGCCGACGTGATGAACCGCAGCTGCGCCATGAATCCCCGCATCCATCTGGTGAGCAAGCCTAAGGCCCAGATGATGGTGGGTCCCGCCTACACCGTCAAATGCCGGGCCGGCGACAACCTGACTCTCCACGCGGCCCTGAACCTGTGCCAGGAGGGGGACGTGCTGGTGGTCTCCAACGAGGAGGACAATACCCGGGCCCTTATGGGCGAGGTGATGATGGCCTACCTGCGCTACACCAAAAAGATCGCTGGCATCATCCTGGACGGCCCCATCCGCGACATTGACGAGATCGGCCAGTGGGACTTCCCCGTCTACTGCACCGGCACCACCCCTGGCGGCCCCTACAAGGAGGGACCAGGCGAGATCAACGTGCCAATCTCCTGCGGCGGGATCAGCGTCAACCCCGGCGACATCATCCTGGCCGACCCCGACGGCATCATTGTCATCCCCCGGCTGGACGCCGCCGTCATCCTGGAGGATGCCAAGAAGTTCCAGGCCGCCGACGAGAAGAAGCTTATCGCCGCCAAGGACGGCACCGCCAACCGGGCCTGGGTGGAGAAGACCCTAGCGGAAAAAGGCTATGAGATCATCGACGAGGTGTATCCCGGTTAAAACCCGACTGAAATAAACTCTTTGATCAAAAATTAGAAGGAGAATAAAAATGAAAAAGAAACTGTTCAGCGCCATTCTGGCCGCCGCCATGTGCCTCAGCCTCGCCGCTTGCGGCGGAAACGGCAGCACGCCCCCCGCCAACTCCAATCCCACCGGCTCCGGCGCCCCCAGCGCCGGCGGCGACACCGACTGGCCCAACTCCACTGTCACCGTCATCCTGCCCTATGGCGCCGGCGGCGACACCGACACCTACTGCCGCCAGCTGTTCCAGCGCATCGGCGAGAAGACCGGCGGCACCTTCGTGGTAACCAACACCGAGGGCGGCTCCGGCATCGTGGCCGCTATGGACGTGCTCAACCGCAAGCCCGACGGCTACACCCTGCTGTTCAACCACACCGGTGCTTCTCTGGTCCAGGAGGCCATCGGCTCGGTGGACTTCAGCTACACTGACGACTTTGCCAACTGCTGCACCGTGGCCATCGACGAGACCTACGCCCTGGTGGCGGTGGCCAAGGGCGGCCAGTACGGCCAATACAGCCACGGCTGGGAGAACCTGGAGGACATGCTGGCTGAGGCCAAGGCCAACCCCGGTAAGGTCCGCTACTCCACCGTGTTCGGCTCCACCACCGAGTATGTGGGCCGGATGCTGGAGAGCCAGGCCGGTGTCACCTTCGACAACATTGACGTGGGCACTTCCGCCGGCGACCGCATGGCCGCCATGCTGGGCGGGCAGGTTGACATTCTGGCCGCCAACTACATGAACGTGAAGGACTACATTGAGAACGGCGACCTGGTATGTCTGGGCATTATGTCCAAGGAGCGGGTAGAGGGCATCGACTTCCCCACCTTCACCGAGCAGGGCTACGACAAGGTTGTCACCGCCAAGAAGTATGAGGTTAAGTTCCCCAAGGGTACCGATCAGGCCATTGTTGACAAGCTGAGCGAGCTGTGCCGCCAGGTGGTGGAGGAGGACGAGAGCTTTGCCGAGGTGCTGAGCACTTACTTCGCCAAGCCCCTGTACCGGGACGCCGCCACCATGAATACCGAGGACCCCGCTGAGGTTGAGGCGCTGAAGGCCGGTCTGGCCGGCTGACCTGCCGCAAGTGTGACTGTGTGTCCGCCCAGGCCCGGCGGGTCTGGGCGGACTTTTTTAGAAAGAGGAGGGAACTCAAGTGACCAACAAAGTACGTGACATCATCTGTTCCGCCGTCATGCTGGTGTTTGGCGCCGGCATGCTGATTCTGGCCAGGGATATCCCCCATAAAATCGCCAGCGACGTGGGCTCAGCCTACGTCCCCACCTTCATCGCCATCTGCATCCTTGTGGTGGCCGGGGCCAAGCTGATTCTAACCCTGACCAAAAAGGACCCCGACGCCAACAAAAAGGCCAAGAGCGACAGCGACTGGTTCGGCGGGGTGGGTACCATCCTGCTGATGCTGGTCTATATGATTGCCTTCCAGCCTGTGGGCTTTGTAATCTCCAGCGCCGTTTACCTGTTTGTCCAGATGCTCCTGCTGAGCAACGAGCAAAACCGCAAGTTGCCCCTCTTCGGGGCCATCGCCGTGCTGCTGCCCCTGGCGGTGGACGCGCTGTTCGTATTCGCCATCCAAATGCCCCTTCCCAAGGGCCTTTGGGGCTTCTGAGAGGAGGGTGTGAGACATGATTGCAGCCGCGTTAGCCAACGTATTTAACCCCATGTGCCTGCTGCTCATCTGGTTCGGCACCGTTTTGGGCATCATCTTCGGCTCTGTCCCCGGCCTGTCCGCCACCATGGCGGTGGTCCTGTTCCTGCCCCTGACCTTCAACATGGACCCCACCCAGGGCATCGCCCTGCTCATCGGCCTGTATATGGGCGGCATCTCCGGCGGCCTGATCTCCGCCATCCTGCTGAAAATCCCCGGCACCCCCTCCTCCATCTCCACCGTCTTTGACGGCGGACCCATGGCGGAGAAGGGCGAGGCCGGACGGGCCCTGGGGGTAGGCATCCTCTACTCCTTCATCGGTTCCGTCCTGGGCATCGGGGCCCTGGCCTTCATCAGCCCCCTGCTGGCCAAGGTCTGCCTGCTCTTCGGCGCGGCGGACTACTTCTCCGTGGCCGTCTTCTCCCTGACCATCATCGCCGCCCTGTCGGGCAAGGACATGCTCAACGGCCTCATCGCCGGTCTCATCGGCCTGGCCCTGTCCATGATCGGCATGGCCCCCATCGACGCCCAGGTCCGCTACACCTTCGGCAACTACCAGCTGCTGGCCGGCCTGGACATCACCGTATTGCTCATCGGCGTCTTCGCCGTCACCGACATCATCCTGGCCGGGTTTAACCGGAAGCACCTGGCCGACAAGCACCAGCAGAAGAAATACCACCTGAAGGGCTACGGCATCTCCATGAAGGAGTTCATCCAGCAGATTCCCAACGCCCTGATCTCCTCCGTCATCGGCATCGCCATCGGCATTCTGCCCGGTATCGGCGGCTCCACCGCCGGCCTGATGGCCTACACCGCCGAGAAGAGCCGCTCCAAGTACCCCGAGAAGTTCGGCACCGGCATCATCGACGGCGTCATCGCCTCCGAGGCCTCCAATAACGCCTGTATCGGCGGCTCCCTGGTCCCCCTGCTGTGCATGGGCATCCCGGGCAACACGGTGGCCGCCGTCTTCCTGGGCGGCCTGCTGGTCCACGGCATCAGCCCCGGCCCGCTGATCTTTGACAAGAGCGGCCAGTATGTCTACGGCATCTACTTCGCCCTCATCGTGGCCAGCGTGTTCATGCTCATCTTCGAGCGACTGGGCCTGCCCATCTTCGCCAAGCTGCTGGACATCCCCAAGCACATCCTGCTGCCCGTCATCATGGTCATGTGCTGCGTGGGCGCCTACTCCAGCGCCAGCCGGGTCTTCGACGTGCAGTGCGTGCTGTTCTTCGCCCTGTTGGGTCTGTTCTTCAAAATCTTTAAGATTCCCAGCACCCCGCTGATCATCGGCTTCATTCTGGGCTCCATGTTTGAGGAGAACCTGCGTCAGGCCCTCCAGGCCAGCCACGGTAACTGGAGCATCTTCGTCACCCGGCCCATCTCCTGCGCCTTCCTGATTATCGCGGTGGTGTTCTGCACCCTCACCGTCCGGAAGAATCTCCGGGAGAAGAAGGCCGCCCAGGCCAAGGGCCAGGAGTTCGACACCAGCGAGGAAGAGGGCTGAGGGCTATGCTGCTGCTGAAAAACGGCCATGTTATCGACCCATATAACCAGATCGACCAGGTGGCGGACGTGCTGGTGAAGGACGGCGTCATCGCCCGGGTGGGCCAGGTAAAGGAGCAGGTGGACAACACCATCGACGCCTCCGGCTGTTATGTGACCCCCGGCCTCATCGACCACCACTGCCACCTGTACCCCCTGGCGAAGATCGGCCTGCCGGCGGAGGCGGTATGCTTCGCCTCGGGCGTCACCACCGCGGTGGATGCGGGCAGCACCGGCTGCGCTACCTATCCGGAGCACCGGCCTTTTATCCAAAACTCCAGGCTGAGGATCAAGGCTTACCTCAACGTGTGCACCACCGGCCTGTCCAGCCTGCCCGTTTTAGAGGACGTGGACCCCGCCCACTGGGACGAGGGGGCCATCCGGGCCTGCTTTGCCCGGTACGGGGATGAGCTGCTGGGCCTGAAGCTGCGCACCAGCGCCCCCATCGTGAAGGAGTTGGGCTACGCCCCCCTCCGGGCCGCGGTGGATATGGCGGAGCGGCTGGGGGTGACCGTGATGGTCCACTGCACCAACCCGCCGGGGGAGATGAGCCAGCTGCTGGAGCTCCTGCGGCCCGGCGACGTGATGACCCACATGTACATGAACCAGGGCTCCGCCATTGTGGAGAGCGGGGCGGTCAAGGACTGCGTCCTCCGGGCCAGAGAGCGGGGGGTGGTCTTCGAGGCCGCCGACGCCCGGGCCCACTTCGGCCTGGACGTGGCCCAGACCGCCATCGGTGCGGGCTTCTGGCCGGATATCCTGGCCAGCGACCTGACCAAGCTGAGCATGCACCTGCGGCCCACCGCCTTCAATATGGCGATGCAGCTTTCCAAATACAAGGCCCTGGGCATCCCCTTTGCCGCCCTGATTCAGCTGTGCACCCGGGCCCCCGCCGCCCACATGGGGATGCTGGATACCATCGGCTCCCTGACGGCGGGACACAGCGCCGACGTGGCGGTGTTCCGCCCCCTGCACAGGGAAAATGTCTTTGGCGACCGCCCCTATGGAAATGAGGACCAGCAGCGAATGCTCGGCGAAGCGGTCTATGAGCCGGTACTGACCCTAAAGGACGGAGACATGGTCTACCGGAGCGTTACATTTTAATAAAGGAGAGAGTCAATATGAGCTACAAAGTGCTGCTGCCCCAGCCCATTCTGCCCGAGGGCTATGCCTATCTCCGGGACCACGGCTACGAGGTCGTGGACGGCCGGGGCTTTACTGAGGACGACATCATTGCCGACATTGCCGGCTGCGACGCCATGATTGTCCGCACCGCCAAGATCACCGGCAAGATTCTGGATGCCGCTCCCAGGCTGAAGATCATTGCCCGCCACGGCGCCGGCTACGACGGGGTGGACCTGGAGGGGGCCCGACGGAATAAGGTGCTGGTCACCACCGCCGGCGGGGCCAACGCCATCTCAGTGGCGGAGCTGGCTATCTTCTACATGCTCTACTGCTCCCGCCGCTTCAAGGCGGTCATGGCCCACTGCAAGGAGGACTACCGCTACGCCAAGATGGGCATCCAGAAGACCGAGCTGGAGGGCAAGACCCTGGGTCTCATTGGCACCGGCAACATCGGCAAGCTGGTGGCCAAAAAGGCGGCCTACGGCTTCGACATGAAGGTGCTGGCCTACGACCCCTTCGCCAAGGAGGTCCCCGAGTACATCCAGCTGGTGGAGGACCGGGACATCATCTTCAAGGAGAGCGACTATGTCTCCCTCCACGTCCCTGCCACCAAGGAGACCACCCACTCCGTCAGTGACCGGGAGTTTGACATGATGAAGGAGACCGCCTTCCTCATCAACACCGCCCGGGGGGCCATCGTGGATGAGCCCGCCCTTATCCGGGCCCTGGAGGCCAAGAAGATCGCCGGGGCCGGTCTGGATACGGTGGAGCAGGAGCCCTTCGACCTGAGTAACCCCCTGCTGGATATGGAGAACGTCCTGGTGGCTCCCCACATCGGCGGCGCCACAAAGGAGGCGTCTACCCGGTCTTCCGTGGCCTGCGCTGAGGCCATCGACGACTACTTCTCCGGCCGCACCCCCAAATTCATCGTCCCCGAGCTGCGGGACTTGGTGCAGTGATCCCTTTTATCAGTTCGGAAGAGGCAGATTTTTACACTTCCCTGCACAGCCAGTGAGTGGACTTTTTCATCTGATTGCTGTAGTGATTGTGGTTAGGCTGGTGATATCTTCACTGAGTACAACAGCACAGCGATCCCGCAGATAGGCTTGCTTTTTGCTTCTCTTTCTTTGGTTTGTCCCCCGCTCCGGCGGGGGACAAACTGTAATTTGGAAGATTTGTTAAAAACACATAGGAGGATTCTAATTCGGCATTTTTGACACAGCGGAGAAGAAATATTACTCTCAGCAGTATCAGGGATTGTATGAGATCTCCGCCCTGGTGGGTAACGTGACCCAGCAGGAAGGGAAGCCCTAAGATGCTTCAGGCTTGTTATATGCCTCCCGGCCTCACCCACCACCACTGCCATCGGTACCCGATAGCGAAGATCAGCCTGCTGGCGGAGGCGGTGTTCTTTGCCTCCGGCGTCACCACTGCGGTAGACGCAGGGAGCACCGGCTGTACTACTTATACTGACTGCTGGTCCTTTATCCAGTTAGACTGCGTTATTGCCTGTATTTTCGCCGTCCTGCTGGGAAAAAATATACCCCGCCTGTGCGTGCCCCAGCTGTGCGTCTTCCTGCCTGGCTTTTTGCTGGGTTTTTCCCCTACATGACCTGCGCCATAAAATTCCCCGTAGCCGGCGCTGTTTGCTGTCTGTCCATGTGGGCGGTGAAGGCAGAGGCGGAAGGTCCGCACTGTTCTTCAGCGACCTGCCCAGCCTCACCAGTCCATTCACTGCTTCGATCATCCAGCCCTCGTCAGGCTCCAGTGTCCTGGGACAAAATCCTGTGGCCTGACGGTAGATGAACAGCGCCACCAGATTTTCCTTGAGGAAGGTTTCATCGTGGAGGCTGCTGTCCCGGCACCTGTGACCGTTGGGACAGGTGAAGGTGATGTGCTTTCGGGTATCCGCCCAGGCCACAGATGAACAGGTAGTCTGTGAGGGTCATGTTGGCATCCTGAGCACGCTGCTGGAGTTGCTCTTTTACCTTCAGGGTCATCCTTATGGTTGCGATTGCGAGGTATCCACATTCTCCCCCAGTCCGACTGCAGCCACACGGGGGGCGACAGGCCGCCACAGAGGGCTTCTCTTGTTTACAGTGACACAGTTTTTGCGTATTCCCGTCTTGCTCTTTCTACCTCCAGCCGGCGCAGCTCGGTTTGATGATGAGACCTTTATCGGCGAGGGAACAGACGTGCTTGCGCACCGTGTTGACGCTCATCTGTGTCGCCGCGCCAATCGTTTTGTAGCTGGGCCAGCACTGGTGGGTACGCCGGTTTGCGCAACTGTCTCGGCGTTGAGGAACAGCGGCAGCTCCTCATAGGTCCTGTAGACGGACTCCTTCATTTTGATCCGCCTTCAAACTGCACTTGACTTTCGGATACTCATGGTGTAGACCGAATAAAAATAAATATTATTATGTCTAATTTTGGGGGCTGTTATGCTTTGCTGTCAATTCAAGACCTGCATCACGAATGGCAGGGAGCTTTATGCGTTTGTGGAGGAAGAACTGAACGACCGCCAGATGCATACAAAGAGTGCGGCGTTTCCGGAAAGCCTGGTTTCTTTTCTATACTTGGATGTTGAGCAGCTGAGACCGATCTTTCAGCGTCTGTCAGATGGAGTGCGCAGGATTATCACAGGAAAAAGCAGAGAGGAATCCGAGCAGGTCTACAGACTTTTTTGTGAGTTAGCAGACTACCATATCTACTTTGAGCTGCTTCGCTTGGACTGGAAGTATCGGCTGGACCGGGTGAGGTACACAGGCGATGAGTTGCCACAGAACTTTTTGCAGGCGGAGTACCTGGACGAGATGCCGGACAGACTTTTGGCGCTTCAGCGGCAGGCGTTGGACTTGCTCACTCAGATCTGGACCACGGATACCAGCGAGAGGTCTGTAGACGAAAAAATGACCGCCTGCTACCTGGAGGCGGAGCAGGCGGAGAAAGAGCTGTTTCGTTTTCAGCCGCAGCGGATGAGCTATGAGCTGCTGTATCAGGAGACCTTTGCGGAGATTTTGTGCCCGGAGACAGTGTATGATCTGATTGACTACCACCTTCGTGAGTGCTTGAAGCGGGAAATCAAAATGCGGGTGTGCAAAAACTGCGGCCGCCTGTTTGCGGTAACAGGCCACGGCGGTACCGAGTACTGTGACCGGTCTTTTGACGAGAAGGGCCGCACCTGCAAGGAGATTGGCGCGTTCAGGGTTTGGGAGAAAAGCAAGAGTAACGATGAAGTGTTCAAGGTTTATCGCAGGGAATACAAGAAACGCTTTGCCTGGATCAGGGCAGGCAGGATCACAAAGGACGAGTTCTACTCCTGGAGTGAGAAAGCCAGAGAGAAAAAGGCGGAATGTGAGACTGGAAAAATCACGCTGGAGGAATTTTCAGGGTGGTTGCGTCAATTATAAAACAAAAGGCCGCAGACGGTTTTGTAAATCGTCTGTGGCCTTGCTTGTTCTTTATGGTGATAGATAAACGGGCATGTGTTTCACTCCATGCCAGTTGCACCGGAAATATATTGAGACTCGGTGACAATTCGGAGTTTTGGGGAGTAGATAATCGGCCTCGGGAGAATGGTCATTCAGTGCCCTTGCTCCTTGGGGTTTATTCCTTT
>JAAWEX010000078.1 GCA_022794495.1 Lawsonibacter sp.
TTAAAGGTATTGTAGTTTCTCTGCTTGCACTCAGAGCACCGCAGGGTGATCTTGATGCGCGCGCCGGCCTTTGCTGCCATTTGTTCGGCACCTCCTTTTTTATTTGACGGGCCAATAAAAAACGCCAGATACGGCCCATCCTTTGCCGAATCCAGCGCCAAAGGGCATGCTAACACACGCCCAGAGGGTACGGTGGAAAGCGGCATTTGCCTCCCTGTGTCCTGCCGGGCAGGTGGAGGGGTCCGCTTCCCGGACACCGTATCCAGGCAACAGAAAAAAGCCCCTTTTCACAGGTAACTGCTACTATACCACGCCTGTCCCCTGCCGTCAAGCGCTTTTTTGTCTTTTCCGTTAAAATTTTGTGAAGGTTGGAGCAGACAGGCAAAATAGGTTTGCAATCTGAATACAGGTATGGTATACTCCTTGCTTAAACAGCATATTGAGAGTTTTTCCCAATGTGTGGGAAATTAAACCTGATGCCGCTGCATTTTGAACGCGGCGAATCGGGAAAACAAAGAAAAAGGAGTCGATTCTTTCCCTATGGAAGTAGACAGTACCAGCATCGCCATGCTCACCGCCCTCCTTATCCTGGTGGCCATGTCGGCCTATTTTTCCGCCACCGAGACCGCCTTTACCTCGCTCAACCGCATTCGCCTGAAGACCCGCGCAGAAAACGGCGACCGCCGGGCGGAGCGGACCCTGGCCCTGGCCGAGGAGTACGACAAGCTGCTGTCCACCATCCTCATCGGCAACAACATTGTAAACATCACCGCCACCACTGTGGCCACTGTGCTGTGCACCAGGTGGTTCCACCAGTATGGTCCCACCGTGTCCACCGTGGCCCTCACCATCATCATCCTGATCTTCGGCGAGGTCTCTCCCAAGAGTCTGGCCAAGGAGTCCCCGGAGCGGTGGTCCATGTTCGCCGCCCCCCTGCTCCGGCTTCTGATGGTTCTGCTCACCCCGGCCAACTTCCTTTTCGCCCGGTGGAAAAGCTTCCTCAGCCGGGTCTTCCGCTCCAAGGGCGAGGACGGCATCACCGAGGAGGAGCTGGTGGGCATGGTGGACCAGGCCGAGACCGAGGGCGGTCTGGACGAGCACGAGAGCGACCTGATCCGCAACGCCATCGAGTTCAACGACCTGGAGGTCTCTGAGATTCTCACCCCCCGGGTGGACCTGACCGCCGCCAGCGAGGAGAGCACCATGGAGGAGATCGCCGCCCTCTTCGCCGAGACGGGATACTCCCGCCTGCCCATCTACCACGAGACGGTGGACAACATTGTGGGGGTGATCCACGAGAAGGACTTCTACGCCGCCCGCTACCGGGGCGAGACCATGGTGTCCACCCTGAAGTCCCCGGTATTTTACACCACCGGCAACACCAAGGTCTTTGAGCTGCTGCGAATTTTACAGAAGAACAAGGCCCACATGGCCGTTGTGGTGGACGAGTACGGCGGCACTCAGGGAATCGTCACCCTGGAGGACATTCTGGAGGAGCTGGTGGGTGAAATCTGGGATGAACACGACGAGGTGATCGAAATCTTCCAAAAGCAGCCCGACGGCAGCTACCTCATCGCCTGCTCCGCCGACCTGGACGACATGTACGACCTGTTTCAGGTAAAGGGCGCCTGCGACGCCGCCACCGTCTCCGGCTGGGTGCTGGAGCAGGTGGGCCGGGTCCCCGAAGCGGGGGACCGCTTCCAGGCTGAGGGTCTGGATGTCACCGTCACCCGGGTGGAGCACCGCCGGGTGCTGGAGATACAGGTAACCGTCATCGAAGAGGCATAAACATCCCCGGAGGCCGCCCGGCCTCCGGGGATGTCATTCCATCAGCTCCCGGCGCAGCTTGTCCAAGGCTCTCCGCTCCAGCCGTGAGACCTGAACCTGTGAGACCCCCAGCACCCGCGCCGTATTCACCTGGGTCAGCCCCTTGTAGTAGCGCAGGAGAAGCACCTGCCGCTCCCGCTCCGGCAGGGCGCTGACGGCGGAGCGGAGGGTGAGCCGCTCCACCATCCCCTCCTCCTCGTTTCCGGCGGTGAGCATCCCCTCCAGGGTGAGGCCGTCCGCCCCCGTCTCCGCCTGGAGGGAGACCACCGGCTCGATGGCCGTTTCGGCGGCGGCGATGTCCTCGGGGGTCAGTCCGGTCTCCTCCGCCAGCTCAGAGAGGGTGGGCTCCCGGCCCAGCTGGGCGGACAGCTTGGCACGGGCCGCCCGGATGGCCGTCCCCCGCTCCTTCAGTCCCCGGCTCACCTTTACCGGGCCGTCGTCTCGGAGAAAACGGCGGATTTCTCCGGCGATTTTGGGCACGGCATAGGTAGAAAACTGGGTGCCATAGCCAGGGTCAAAGCCCCGCACCGCCTTGAGAAAGCCCAGGCAGCCCAGCTGATACAGGTCGTCGGGCTCCACGCCCCGGCCGTAGTACCGGCGCACCACGCTCCAAATCAGTCCGTTGTTCTCCAGCAGCACCTGCTCGCAGGCGGCGCTGTCCCCTCCCCTGGCGGCCTCCAGCAGGGCGGAGCCGGTGAGCGGCCCGCTCACCGGCCGGCCCGGCGTGAAATTTTCCGGGCCATGGTGACGGAGGTGCCTCTGCCGGGGGCGGAGCGGACCTTCAGGGTATCCATAAAGCTCTCCATAATGGTAAAGCCCATGCCGGAGCGGTCCTCGCTGCCGGTGGTGAACAGGGGGGTCCGGGCCTGGTCCACGTCGGCAATGCCCACGCCCCAGTCCCTCACCACAATCTCAAGGGTGCGCTCCTCCTTGATCCGCAGCTTTACCACCACCTTGCCCAGGCAGTCCGGATAGGCGTGGACAATGGCGTTGGTCACCGCCTCACTGACGGCGGTTTTCACATCGTTGACCTCCTCCAGGGTGGGGTCCAGCTGGGCGGCGAAGCAGGCCGCCGCCGCCCGGGCAAAGCCCTCGTTCGCCGAGCGGCTGGGAAATTCCAGAGTCACTTGATTGTCAATTTTCATATGTATCCTCCTTCTGTGCCTTCCCCTTTAGGGGAAGGTGGCATTTGCGGAGCAAATGACGGATGAGGCCGATCACAGAAATCTGTCCGTCAGCGGCCCGTCATGTAGGGCAAGGGCTCTGCCCTTGCCTGTGATAGGTCTCCGCCTCTGTAAGAAGGCAAGGGCAGAGCCCTTGCCCTACACGCGGGGCCTTATCCCTCAAACTGAATCAGCCGCTCCAGGCCGGCGGCCCGAAACACCTTTCCCGCCTGGGCCGGGGTGTTCACCACTCTCATAGCCCCCCGGACCTGGCCCATGCGCCGCTGGGCCCGGAGCAGCACCGCGATTCCCGAGCTGTCGGTGAAGGAAAGTCCCCCCAGGTCCAGGGTCAGCTCGCTGGGCTGGGCCTGGTCAATGCGCCGGTCCAGCTCCTCCATCACCTCTTTGGCCCCGTGGTGGTCCAGCTCTCCGGACACCTGGGCCAACAGCCGGCGTTTGTCCTCCTTGCAGGTCACTGGCATCTCTGCCCCGCTCCTTTCCTCTGGGTATGTCCCATTATTTTCCATTCCATTATAGGACAGGCCCCCTGTCGAATTTGCGGGGTTTCGGCCCGCTTTTCCCCTGATGGATGCAAAAAAATCCGCCGTCCATCAGACAGCGGATTTTTTCTTACCAGCACTCCAGATAGTCCCCCTCGGGGCGCTCCAGATAGATTAGATTTTCACTGGGTTCTCCTCCGGGCAGGAGCCACACCTCACAGCCCAGATACCTGTCGTCATCCGTCCAGGGGGCGGCGCTTTCGTGCTGGCGCCCCGTCCGGCCCAGGCTGACGCAGCCCTCCGGCAGGGCTTCCAGCACCGGGTCCCTGTTATAGACATGGGTGAACCTGCACCAGTTTCCATCCAGATACACCGACACCAGGAGCACATCGCCCTCCGGGTTGGGCGCTCCGGGGGATGTAGGCTCCTCGCTTTCCGACGGGGCGCTGTTTCCAGCCTGACTCTCGCCCTCCATGTCAAACGGCATATCCCCGGGGAACACCTCGCCCGACGGGGCGTCGAACCCGTAGGAGGCGGAGGGGGTATTCTGACTGACCCCGCCGCTCATTTCTCCGACCGTCCTCAGACGGGTCACGCCATAGCCCAGCGCCAGCACTACCACAAGGCAAGCCGCCAGACTAATCCAGGGCCGGTAATTCCGCCGGGACCGGCGGTACTCCTCCGCCTCCCGGATCAGGTCGTCGTCCAGCAGGCCGATGGCCTCCAGCAGATGCTCCCGGCTCATACCGCCACCCCCTCCCGCTCCAGCTCCGCCCTCAGCTCACGGCGCATCCGGTGGAGCCTGGATTTCACCTGGCCCCCGCTCAGTCCAAGCTGCCGCGCCAGCTCGTCCAGGGGCTCCAGATGGAAGTACCGGCGGACGAACAGGACCCGGTCCTCCGGCCGCTGGCGGCGGAGAAAGGCGGAGATGACAGCCGCCGTCTCTGCGGCCTCCAGGTTCTCGTCGAGGCGGCGGCGGTCGGGCAGGCAGTCCTCCAGCTCGTGGAGAGCCACCTCCACCTGGCTGCCGCCCCGCTTGGCCGCCCGGATATGCCGCCACCGATCCAGGGACAGATTCCGGGTCAGCTTGCCGAAAAATGCGGACAGCACATTGGGCCGCTGGGGCGGCATGGCGTTCCAGGCCCGGAGCCAGGTGTCGTTGACACACTCCTCGGCGTCCTCCTCACGGTCCAGGATCCGCCGGGCGATGGTGTGGCAGTACGCGCCGTATTTCTCCTCACTGGCCGCGATGGCCTGCTGGGACCGCGCCCAGTACAGGTCGATGATTTTCCCGTCCTCCACAAAAGCGCCTCCTCTCTCTAAACGCAAGCTCATTTGCAGGGGCGCATATCACGCCCCACACCAGTATAGACGCAAAAGCCGCGCCGAAGGTTTCTGCCCCGGCGCGGTTTTTTTATTTTCAGTCCAGCGGTTCAAAGTCAGAAGCGGGGTGCTTGCACAGGGGGCAGATATAGTCGGCGGGCAGCTCGTCCCCCTCGTAGACATAGCCGCACACCTTGCACACCCAGCGCTTCTTCTCGCTGGCGGCAGGGGCGGCCCCCGGCTTGGGCTTAATGTGGGCCTGATAGTAGGCGTAGGTGGCGCTGGGGGCCCCGGAAATGACGCCGCCGTCCAGCACGTCGGCCAGGAACAGGGTGTGGGTGCCCAGATCGGTGGCGGAGACCACCTTGCAGCTCAGCCAGGCGTTGGTCCCCTGGGTGACGTAGCGGATGCCGCCGGCGTCCTGGCCTGTGTGCTGCTCAAAGCCGGCAAACTTGTCCACATCCCGGCCGGACTGGAAGCCGAAGCGCTGGAACAGGTCGAATTTGGCCTCCTCTGACAGGATGGAGACGGTGAATCGGCCGGTCTCCTTCACCATGTCGTGGGTGTAGTTGCTCTTGTTGATGGCCACGACAATGCGGTTGGGGTCGGTGGTCACCTGGATGGCGGTGTTGGTAATGCAGCCGTTGTCCTTGTCCCCCTGCCGGGCGGACAGCACAAACAGGCCGTAGCTCAGGGAGTACATAACCTTGTTGTCCATAAAAGCTCCTCCTTGTGATTGATGTGGATAGCTGGTGTTAGTCTACCATAGTTTGACCCAAAAGTCCATGTTTCAACCGGGAAATTTTTCTGGTTTACGCTGAATGGGCGATCACCTCCAGCGTTCTGATCCTGATTGTGCTGGCGGTGCGGTTTTTGCTCAAGGACTGATAGCCATCCTGGACACTCTGGCCAGGCAGCAGCACTACCGGGGGCGGGAGGACCTGACCCCGGTCACCGGCAACTAAAGCACCCCCGGCGGATTGAATCCGCCGGGGGTTTGTCACTTTTGCGCACGGAAAGGCCGTTAACATCCCGCTTTTCTTCCCTTTTGCCCCGTTAAAAAGCCGTTAATTTCGTTGTCTTTCAACCAAAAAGCCGGTATCATATACCATTGAAAAATAGACTTCCTACTCCTGAAAGGCGGTTATTCCCTATGAGTCTGCGCGTGGGCATCGACATCGGCTCCACCACCGTCAAGGTGGTGGTCCTCAACGAACAAAATCAGCTGCTCTTCCGCTCCTACGAGCGGCATTTCTCCAAAACCAGGGAGCGGACCCTGGAGACGCTGCGCTCCATCCGGAGCCTGCTGGCCGGCCGTAACATTCAGGTCACCATCACCGGCTCCGCCGGCCTGGGGGTGGCCGATGCCGCTGGCATCGACTTTGTCCAGGAGGTCTACGCCACCGCCGCGGCGGTGAATACATATATCTCAGACACCGACGCGGTGATCGAGCTGGGGGGCGAGGACGCAAAAATCATCTTCTTCGGCGGGGCTCTGGAGGAGCGGATGAACGGCTCCTGTGCCGGAGGCACCGGGGCCTTTATCGACCAGATGGCCACACTGATGAGCGTCACCGTCAGCGAGCTGGACGAACTCAGCCTGCGCCACGAGAAGATTTACCCCATCGCCTCCCGCTGCGGCGTCTTCGCCAAGAGCGACATCCAGCCCATTCTGAACCAGGGCGGGCGCAAGGAGGACGTAGCCGCCTCCATCTTCCAGGCGGTGGTGGACCAGACGGTGGCCGGCCTGACCCAGGGCCGGGAGCTGAAGGGGAAGATCGTCTTTCTGGGCGGACCGCTGCACTTCCTCATGGGTCTGCGCCAGCGGTTCGTGGAGACACTGAAGCTGGACGGGGACCACGCCGTCTTCCCGGAGGACGGGGACTGCTTTGCCGCCATGGGGGCCGCCCTGTGCGCTGCTGACTACCGGCCCGCCCCCTTCGAGGAGGTCATGCAGAAGCTGGAGGACAGCGCCGGAACCGCCACTCTGGTGGACACCCTGCCCCCCCTCTTTGAGAGCGAGGAGGCGTACGACGCCTTTCTGGAGCGGCACAACAGCACCGCCGGCCCGGCCTTTCTGCCCATCAACGGGTACAGCGGAGACGCCTACCTGGGTATCGACGCCGGGTCCACCACCACCAAAATCGTGCTCATCACGGCCGGCGGCGATCTGCTGTATCAGTATTACCACTCCAACCAGGGCAACCCAGTGGCCATTGTGCTGGAGCAGCTGAAGGAGATTTACAGGCTGTGCAGTCTGCCCCGCGATAACCATATCGTCATCAAGGGGGCCGCCGTCACCGGCTACGGCGAGGACCTGATTAAAAACGCCTTCTCCTGCGACCTGGGCCTGGTGGAGACCATGGCCCACTATAAGGCGGCCGCCTTCTTCGATCCCGACGTGGACTTCATCATCGACATCGGCGGCCAGGACATGAAGTGCTTCAAAATCAGGAATGGCGCGGTGGACTCCATCATGCTCAACGAGGCCTGTTCCTCGGGCTGCGGCTCCTTTATTGAAACCTTCGCCAAGGCCCTGGGCTACGAGATCGCCGATTTCGCCAAGCTGGGCCTGTTCACCCGGAAGCCGGTGAACCTGGGGTCCCGGTGCACCGTATTCATGAACTCCAGCGTAAAGCAGGCCCAGAAGGACGGAGCCAGCGTGGAGGATATCTCCGCCGGACTGTCCATCTCCATTGTGAAGAACGCCATTTATAAGGTAATCCGGGCGGCCTCCGCCGACGATTTAGGGAAACACATCGTGGTCCAGGGGGGCACCTTCCACAACGACGCGGTCCTCCGGGCCTTTGAGCAGGAGATCGGCCGGGAGGTCACCCGCCCCACCATTTCGGGCAGCATGGGGGCCTTTGGGGCCGCCCTGGCCGCCCGGGACCTGGGGCTGGAGAAATCCTCCCTGCTGGACGCCCAGGCCCTGGAGAAATTTATCCACACCGCCAAGCCCGCCACCTGCGGGCTGTGTACCAACCACTGCTCCCTGACGGTGAACTCCTTCGACGCAGGCCGGCGGTTTGTCTCGGGCAACCGCTGCTCCCGCCCCCTGGGGGAGGAGCCCAGCCGCCTGCCCGACCTGATGCGGTATAAATATGACAAGCTCCGCGCCCTCCAGGGCAGGGGAAGCGGCAGCGGCTCCCGAGGAAAAATCGGCATCCCCTTCGGCCTGAACATGTATGAGAACCTGCCCTTCTGGTTCGAGCTGTTCACAAAACTCAACTTTGAGGTGGTCCTCTCCCCCGAGTCCTCCCGAAAGCTCTATCTGAAGGGCCAGCGCACTATCCCCTCGGACACGGTGTGCTACCCCGCCAAGCTCCTCCACGGCCATGTGGAGGCCCTGGTGGAAGCGGGGGTGGACGCCGTCTTTTACCCCTGTATGCCCTACAACTTCGACGAGGGGGCCGGGGACAACAACTACAACTGTCCGGTGGTGGCCTATTACCCTGAGCTGCTGGCCGCCAACGTGCCCGATTTGAAGCAGGTCCGCTATCTTTACCCCTATTTCGGCCTCCACCGCCCCAGGGACATGGAGCGCAAGGCCGGGGAGTGGTTTTTCAATACGTTCCGCATCCCCAAGCGTGAGACGGCGGCGGCGGTAAAGTCCGCGTATGCCGCCTACAGCGCCTACAAAAACAACCTGCGGGACGCCGGCCGGGCCTATATCGGCCAGGCCCGGTCCGAGGGCCGTCCCATCCTGGTGGTGGCCGGCCGGCCCTACCACATAGACCCGGAGATCAACCACGGCATCAACGACCTCATCACCTCCTACGGCTTCGTCCTGGTCACCGAGGACGCGGTGGCCTGGCTGGAGGACAAGGCCCCCCGGCACGTCCTCAACCAGTGGACCTACCACGCCCGGATGTATAACGCCGCCCGGTATGTCTGCTCCCAGCCGGACATGGAGGTGATCCAGCTGGTGTCCTTCGGCTGCGGCATCGACGCCATCACAGGCGACGAGATGCGCTCCATCCTGGAGGAGGGCGGCAAGCTGTATACCCAGCTGAAAATCGACGATATCAGCAACCTGGGTGCGGTAAAAATCAGAATCCGCTCCCTGATGGCCGCTATTGAGGCCCGGAAGATTCCGTAAACGCACGTAGGGGCGCATATTATGCGCCCGCAAACAGGTCATTCCACGAAAAGACGGGCGGATGATATCCGCCCCTACAGGATCGGCACACGCCTACAACCCGTAGGGCGCGACGACCCCGGCGCGCCGCTTTCCCAACATCGCGCCCCTTCAACGAACGGCGGGCCGAGTCGTCCCGCCCTACAAACCATCCACCGTCAC
>JAAWEX010000079.1 GCA_022794495.1 Lawsonibacter sp.
GTTCTTCAGCTCCACCCGGTTGACCTTGATGCCCCAGGGGTCGGTGGCCTCGTCCAGGAGGGCCCGCATCTTGGTGTTGATGTGGTCCCGGCTGGTGAGAGTCTGGTCCAGCTCTAAATCGCCGATGATGTTTCGCAGGGTGGTGGCGGTGAGGTTCTCAATGGCGGACATGGGGTTTTCGATGCCGTAGGTATACAGCTTGGGGTCGGTAATCTGGAAATAGACCACCGAGTCAATCTGCATGGTGACGTTATCCTTGGTAATCACAGGCTGGGGGGCGAAGTCCACCACCTGCTCCTTCAGGGAGACGTTCTTCACGATCCGGTCCACAAAGGGCACCTTAAATTTTACGCCCTCGTTCCACACGGTGAGGAACCGGCCCAGCCGGGTGATAACGTAAGCCCGGGACTGGGGCACGATCTTCACGCAGGAGCCGAAGATGACCAGCACGACAATAACAAACGCTACCCAGGGAAGAATTGCCAGCAAAATATCCATTTATATACTCTCCTTTTTTATTGATCTGTTCGCTTACAGGGTCTCCACAAATACCTTCACGCCCTCGATCCGCTGAACCTTGACCTGTGTACCGGCGGGAATGACCACGCCCATGGCGCTGCGGGCGCTCCACACCTGGCCCAGGACGTTCACCTGACCGGCGCCGGCCTCGTTGTCCACCGTCTCAGTGACGGTGGCGGCCTGGCCGATCACCCGGTCGGCGTTGGTGGGGGAGCGCCTGGGGTGGATAAATTTAGATACAGCGGGCCGCACCAGAGCCAGCGCCGCGGCGGACACCGCAGCGAATACAACGAGCTGCACCCAGAACGGCGCGCCCACACAGGCCGCCAAAAACGCGCCCAGCGCTCCGGCGGCAAACCAGATGCATACCAGCCCTACCGTGGCTGCTTCCCCGGCGCACAGGGCAATCACCGCGGCCAGCCAGAAAACCTTAAATCCCATGACAACTCCTCCCTTCGGATCGATTGCGATTTTCTACCGCTTCTATCATATCATACCTGCCGAATAAATACCACTGTTTTTGCAAATTTTTTAATGAATTTTAATAAAGCGTCCCAGAGAGATTCCCTCCAACTATGGCAATTCCTCCAGGGCGGCGGCCAGCCTCTGACGGTAGGCGGAGACGGCTTCTTTGGGCCCCGCCAGGGTGATGCTGCCGTTTAGTCCCAGCAGCCAGCCGAAAAACTGGGGGCTGATGACCACCGGCAGCGTAACGGTAAAATAGTCCTCCCCGTCGGGGACCAGGATAATGTCCTGACCGAATCGGTCCCACACCAGGCTGGCCTTATCCCGCCGGCCCCGGAGGGTGACCTTCAGCTCCTGTCCGCCGTACATCCCGAAGTGTTTCTGCCCATACTCCGCCAGCTGAAAATCTCTGTGCTGCTCCCGCCCCTCCCGGTCCAGGTTGGTAACCACAATCTCGGTCATCTTGTCCACCCGGTAGTGGCGCAGCTCCCTGTGGGCGTGGTCGAAGGCTACCAGGTAGTAATTCTCGCTGTTCCAGATCAGCCCGTAGGGCGAGACCATATACCGCTTCCCCTCCTGGCGGAACACCTTCTTCCGGGCGATGTCGTAGTCAAAATATTTAAATGTGATGGCCTTCTGACCGGCGATGGCGGTGTGGAGCTTATCCACATTGTAGTAGATGCTCTCGTTCATCACCTTGATCCGCCCCGATACATATACCTGCCGCTGGAGCTGCCCCGCCTGGTGGACGCTGGCCAGCCCCTCCAGCTTGCGGATGAGGGTGTCGCTTTTGCGCTGGGTGATGAAGCGGGAGGACTGTACCGCGTCCATAAGCAGCTTTACCTCGGGCAGCTCAAAGTCCCGCTCCCCCACAAACCAGCCGGGGGACTTGCCCTTGCGGCATTGAACGTCCAGACCGAACAGGCGCAGGGCCTCCATGTCGTCGTAGACGCTCTTGCGCTCGGCCTTGATGTCCTGCCGGGCCAGTGCCTCGATGATCTGGGCCACGGCGAGCGGGTGCTCCTCGTCGGTCTGCCGCAGGAGCATGCGGGCCAGATGGAGCAGCTTGGTCTTCTGATTGGGGGTTTTTGACATAGGCGTTCTCCTCCTTTCCGGGCTTCACGCCCCAGTGTAGCGGATGATCTGTCCGTTAAAACGGACTTTTAGGCTTGGGCCGGGCACACTGTGCAGGGCAGGGGTCCCTACGTCCACCCCGCCCACACCTCGGGGCAATAGCCCACGGTGGCCTGCCGGCCGTTGCGGACAACAGGGGTGCGCAGGAGGGCGGGGTCCTCAAAGAGCTTCTCCAGCTTGGCCTGGTCGCCTGCCAGGTAAGAAACCAGCACCGCGTCGGGGTGTCTGGAGTCCACCATGGCCTCCAGACCCACCGCGTTCTTCACGCTGGTCAGCTCCCCCAGGCTCATCCCCTGCTTTTTCAGGTCCACCGCCTGGAACTTAATCCGCCGCTCCTTGAACCACCGCTCCGCCTTTTTGGTGTCGAAGCACTTGCTCCTGCCGAAAATCTGAATGTTCATTTCGCCTCTCCTATATACATAAATCTGGGCCCGGAATACCCCTCCCGGTCCACCTGCTCGCTCCACATGGCGGCGGGGCGGACCCACAGGCCGCCCGCTCCATACAGCGCCCGGTAGACCACCATGGGCTCCAGGGTCTCCGAGTGGGAGGCCACTCCGATTACCTCATATTCCTTCCCCTTAAAGTGGCGGTAACGTCCCGGTTTTATCTCCATTTAACACCCCTCCTGATCGTCATCGTAATACATCAGCCCGCCGCACCTGGGGCAGTGGGCCTTTCCCGGCCTGCTCCACTGGGGGTGGCCTCCGCCCCAGCCGCAGTGGGGACAGCGCA
The DNA here is from genome assembly GCA_022794495.1 of Lawsonibacter sp. Taxonomy (GTDB): domain Bacteria; phylum Bacillota; class Clostridia; order Oscillospirales; family Oscillospiraceae; genus Lawsonibacter. The sequence goes on from JAAWEX010000079.1 coordinate 2,854, forward strand.
GGACCAAAAACTTAATGCACACCTCCCATTTTTTGATAGGCTGATTATATCATATTTCGGCGCTTGGAACAAGAAGGCGGACAATGTCCGCCCCTACACGCAGATCATAGAACATCAATCGGTAGGGGGCGGGCTCTGTCCCGCCCCGCTCTTCCGGAAGCGCTCATACTCCGAGAGACGGGCCGGGACGGAGCCCGGCCCCTACAAACGGACATACATAAATCTATTTTACTCTTGCATATACTGAGAGAGCTGTGTTATAATAAACACGGTTAAGAATCCGATGAATTACCATGCGCACGCAAAAAGGCTGACCCCCGGAGAGTGGCTGCTCTCCGGGGGTCGATTTTTTGCTGGGCTTACTGTCCCTTGCTGTGGCGGTCAAGCCACTTGCAGATATAGTGGCTGGCTATACCTGCTGCGACCGACACAAAGAATCCGATGAAATATTCCATGCGCTCACCTCCTTTCTGTTGCCAGATTGGAGTGGGGCAGCGGAACCATTATACCAGGATTCGACAATCCGCACAAGGAAAAGCGCGGGAAATGCCCATATATTCCCGCCGGAAACAGGTGTTGAAACATAGAAATTTCAGCCATACTAACTGTCAATAACCGACGGAAGGATGGCAAAGCCTATGAAAGCAGTAATCATGGCGGGCGGGGAGGGCACCCGGCTGCGCCCCCTGTCTCTGGGCCGGCCCAAGCCCATGACCCCCCTGCTGGGCCGGCCGGTGATGGAGCACATCATCAACCTGCTAAAGTCCCACGGGATCACCGACATCTGCGTCACCCTGTGCTACAAGCCCCAGGGGGTGATGGACTATTTCGGCGGCGGGGAGCAACTGGGGGTGCGGCTGACCTGGTTCATTGAGGACGAGCCCCTGGGGACGGCGGGGAGCGTGAAAAACTGCATGTCCCACATCGGGGGGGAGGACTTTCTGGTCATCAGCGGCGACTGCGTCTGCGACCTGGACCTCACCGCCCTGGCCCGGTTCCACCGGGAGCGGGGTGCCCAGGCCACCCTGGGCCTCTACCGCCACCCCAGCCCCCTGGAGTACGGCCTGGTCCTCACCGACGGCCAGGGCCGGATTGAGCGCTTTGTGGAGAAGCCGGGGTGGGGCCAGGTGTTCACCGACCAGATCAACACCGGCGTCTATCTCCTCTCCCCTTCCGCCATGGACCGGGTGCCCCAGGACACGGCGTGGGACTTTGGCAAGGATCTCTTCCCCGCCCTGCTCCAGGAGGGCGCGCCTCTGTACGGCCTGCCCCTGGAGGGCTACTGGCGGGACATGGGCGACTGCAAGGCCTATCTGGACTGCGCCTGCGACGCCCTGTCCGGTAAGGTGAAGCTGGACATGGGCCTCCCCAAGCGGTCGGCGGGGGTCTGGTCGGCCCGGCCCCTGCCCCAGGGGCTGAACCTGGTGCCCCCCTGCTGGATTGGCGAGGGGGTCTCCCTGGGCGCCGGCTGTCTGATCGGCCCCCACACCGTTCTGGAGCGCGGGGTCCAGGTGGGGGAGCGGGCCATGGTCCAGCGGTCCGTCCTGCTGGAAAACGCCGCCGCCCACGCCCGCGCCACCCTCTACGGGGCGGTCTTGTGCCCCAGCGCCGCCGCCCGGGAGGGTGCGGTCCTCAACGAGGGTGCGGTGCTGGGGGAGAACGCCCTGGCGGAGGAGGGCTCCACCCTGCTGGAGCGGGTGCGCCTCTGGCCCGGCCAAACCGCCCCCGCCGGCTGCCGCCTGGCCCGGTCGGTGACCAGCGGAAGCCAAAAGGGGGTGCTCCGCTTTGGCGACGGCGGGGTCATCCGGGGCGTATTGGGGGAGGACATGGGCCCCGAGGCCCTGCTCACCCTGGGCAGCATCCTGGGGGCGGAGGGCCTGGTGGGGGTGGGCTGCTCCCCCACTCCCGGCGCAGGGATGCTGGTCCGGGCCGCAGCCGCCGGAGCCGCAGCCGCCGGGGCGGACGCCCTTGCCCACAGCCTGACCAGCCCCGTCCAGGGGGCGGGAGCGGCACAGCAGCTTCAGCTGCCCGTCTTCCTCTTTGTAGAGGAGTGTGAAAACACGGTCTATCTCCACTTCTTCGGCCCGGACGGCCTGCCCCTGGGCCGGGCGCGGGAGCGGAAGCTGGAGCACGCCCTCCTCCAGGGGGAGGTGCGCCGGACCCGGGGGGACCAGGTGGGCCGGGTGCGTCAGTCGGAGTTCACCCCGGAGGTATGGGCCAGGCGGACAGCGGAGCGCGCCCGCCTCCGCCGCCCGGCCCTGCGGCGCCTCACGGCGGCGGTGGGAGACGCCACCCCGGAGGACCGCTGCCTCCGGGCCGCCCTGTCCGCACTGGGCTGCAAGCTGGAACCGGCCTGGCGGCCCGGCATTCCCGCCTTCCACGCCAGCCGGGGCGGCTTCACCCTCACCGCCCAGGATGAGCGTGGGGCGGTGGTGGACCCCGGACAGCTTCTGGCCGTCCTCACCCTCATCGAGATGGAGAACGGCGCGGGAAAGGCGGCCGTCCCCGCCGGGGCCAGCGCGGCGGTGGAGCTGGTGGCCGCCGGCTATGGGGGCACCGTCCTGCGGCTGGACCGGGACGGGGACCAGGCCAGAGCCCTCTACGCCGCCCAGCCCTGGCTGCGCCAGGCCCCCTCCGCCGCCGTGCGCCTCTGCTCCCGGATGGCCGTCTCGGGCCAGAGCCTGGAGGCCCTGGTGTCCAAGACCCCCCGTTTCTCCGCCTGGAAGCGGGAGGTGCCCCTCACCGCTGACCGGGGGCAGGTGATGCAGGCCCTGGCCAGAGAACAGGCCCGCCAGCCGTCGGGGGAGGGGCTGCGCCTGCGCACCGGCAGCGGCTGGGTCTATCTCACCCCTCTGGCCCGGCGCTCCGCGCTGCGCATCGTGGCCGAGGGCCCCGATCTGGAGCTGGCCGCTGAGCTGTGCGACTTCTACGCCGGCCGGGCCGCCGAGATCGACCGGGCTGTTTCTGAGCATTGTGCCCAAGAGGAGAACAGTGGAGAGTAATCTTGTTCTTCACAAACGCATAGTATACTTTCTAGGAAAAGTGTGGTAAACTATAGATATCTATTGTGTCTTTTGTAATAAACCCACTGTAGGGGCGGATATTATCCGCCCGTAATCTCCGGACAGCTTTGAACGGGCGGCTGATAGCCGCCCCTGCATCCGGGTTTTTTAAGTGGATGCAATATTTTGTCAGATTTAAACGCCGAATGGGGCCGGGAGGACCTCTCCCGCCCCGGCGTCTAAATAGTTTCCCCAGCCCCGAACCGTAGGACAGGCGGGAACGGGCTGGGGCGCAAAACGGCAGAACCCCATCATCAGGCGAAGGGACCGCGCACCCCAACCGGCGAGGCAGGGCCGGAGCGGGGGCGGTCGTTCGTCTGGATGCTGTGCTGTCTGATCCCAGGGCCGCCGGAGGCGGCGGTCCCTACTTAAGTTTTATAAAGGAGTTATCATGGCAGAAAAACTGAAAATTATTTCCCTTGGCGGTCTCAACGAGATCGGCAAAAACCTCACCGTCTACGAATACGGCGGCGACATCATTGTGGTGGACTGCGGCATGGGCTTTCCCGACGACGACATGTACGGCATCGACGTGGTCATCCCCGACGTGAGCTACCTTATCAAAAATCAGAATAAAATTCGGGGCATCTTTATCACCCACGGCCACGAGGACCACATCGGGGCCCTGCCCTACGTGCTGCGGTCGGTGAACGCCCCCATCTACGCCACCCGCATGTCCGCCGGGCTCATCAAGCTGAAGCTGGAGGAGCACCGCCTGCTGGACCGCACCAAGCTCATCACCTGCGAGGCGGGGCAGATTGTCAAGGCGGGGCGGTTCAGCGTGGAGTTCATTCATGTGAACCACTCCATCGCCGATGCGGTGGCCTTCGCCATCAAGTGTCCTGCGGGCACCTGCGTCCACACCGGCGACTTCAAGATTGACGCCACCCCCATTCAGGGCGGCATGATGGACCTGGCCCGGCTGGGCGAATTGGGCAAGGAGGGCGTCCTGGCCCTGCTGGCCGACTCCACCAACGTGGAGCGTCCCGGCTACACCCGGTCAGAGCGCAGCGTGGGCGCCTCCTTCGACGCCCTTTTCCGCGGCTGCGAGGAGCGGATTATCGTCACCACCTTCGCCTCCAACGTGGACCGCATCCAGCAGGTCATCGACGTGGCCGCCCGGTACGGGCGGAAGGTGGCCGTTACCGGCCGGTCCATGGAGAACGTGATGAAGGTATCCGCCGAGCTGGGCTATATGAACATCCCCGACGGCATCCTCATGGACCTGAACCACATCAAGTCTCTGCCCAAGGACCGGGTGTGCATCATCACCACCGGCAGCCAGGGCGAGACCATGTCCGCCCTCACCCGCATGGCCTTCAACACCCACCGCCAGGTGGACCTGCTCCCCGGCGACCGGGTCATCATCTCCGCCTCCGCCATCCCCGGCAACGAGAACGCCATCGGCAGCGTGGTCAACGAGCTCTACCGCAAGGGCGTGGAGGTGATGAACGAGCGGGACCTGGCCCTCCATGTGTCCGGCCACGCCTGTCAGGAGGAGCTGAAGATCGTCCACGCCCTGGTAAAGCCCAAATTCTTCATTCCCGTCCACGGCGAGCAGCGGATGCTTCAGATCCACGCCAAGCTGGCCCGGGAGATGGGCATGAACCCCAACCATATCCTCATCAGCGACATCGGCCGGGTGATGGAGCTCACCCCCAGCTCCGCCCGGCTGGGCGGCGTAGTCACCGCCGGGCAGGTCTTTGTGGACGGCTACGGCGTGGGCGACGTGGGCAGCGTGGTCCTGCGGGACCGGAAGCACCTGGCCGAGGACGGCATGATTGTGGTGGCCCTGTCCATGTCCGGCGAGAACGGACAGCTCATCTCCGGCCCGGATATCATCACCCGGGGCTTCGTCTATGTGAAGGAGTCCGAGGGGCTTCTGGAGGCGCTGCGCCAGGTGGCTCTGGAGGCCCTGCAGCATGTGGACATGCGCTACTCCACCGACTGGTCCGCCATCAAGGGGACCATCAAGAGCGACCTGTCCGGCTATCTCTACAAAAAGACCAAGCGCTCCCCCATGATCCTGCCTGTCATCATGGAAGTGTAAAAAAGAACCTCCATCCAAGCCTGGATGGAGGTTCTTTGCATCTTCCGGCCCAAGCCCTCTCCGTCAGAGGAAGGCTTGCTCTGTGGGGGGCGGGGGTCAGCCCGCGTAGGGCTTGTCGGACTCGATGAATACGCCGGCCTCCTTGCTCCAGCCCACATTGAAGCCCAGGGCAGCCCCCGTCTTTTTCGTGTCCACTTTCCAAATCTTTCTTTATGCCTCGTGTCCACTTTATGGGGTACATTTTAAGCACCAGGGATAAGGCTTTCGTTTTCATCGTTTCCTGCTCAGGAAGCGATGAGACGTATGTCCTGCTTGCATTTTACTGCAAATGCTTCCGAAAGGCAAGCCTTAGTCAATTCTCAAAATGAATTCCAGAACTCTTTTCGCAGAAATCTTCAGGTCGGTCCGGCTGATCTCCCCCAGCCTCATAGCCTCCTCCACCCGTTCCGGATAGCCGTTGGCCATTTTCAGATCGTTCCCGGCCAGGATCTCCTTATACTGTTCCCCACGGGTCCACCAGTCGGACATCACCAGTCCGGTGTAACCCCACTCCTCCCGGAGAATAGAGGTCAGCAGCTCCCGGCTCTCCGAGGCCCGGCGGCCGTTGACGACGTTGTAGGAGCTCATGATGGCCCAGGGCTGTTCCTCCCGAACAATGATTTCAAAAGCCTTCAGGTAAATCTCCCGAAGGGCCCGCTGGGACAGGCGGGAGTCGCTGTATTTCCGGTTGGTCTCCTTGTTGTTGCAGGCGAAGTGCTTGACAGTGGCAGCGATGTTTTGGGACTGAATGCCCCGCACCATGGCTCCGGCCAGCCTGCCGGTGAGCAGGGGGTCCTCAGAGTAGTATTCAAAATTCCTGCCGCACAGAGGACTCCTGTGGATATTCACCGCCGGAGCCAGCCAGACGGAAATATTGTTTTCCTTTACCTCCGAAGCGGCGGCGGCTCCCACCTTGGAGACCAGCTCCCCGTCC
>JAAWEX010000080.1 GCA_022794495.1 Lawsonibacter sp.
TGTCAACGCTGATTCGCATGGCGGATTTTTACGGCGTCTCCATCGACTACCTGGCCGGGCGGACGGATGCGCCATAACCCCCGTCCCGCCCGCAGGCGACAAAGCCTTCCCCTTTAGGGGAAGGTGGCGCGGCCGAAGGCCGTGACGGATGAGGAACCCCCGTCCCGCCGCAGCGGAAAAGGCTCCTTTGGCAAAGGCCGATTCCCCCTGTCAGGGGGAAATGTCGCGAAGCGACAAAAGGGGTAGGGACGCTGTCAGCGGCGGAGCCGCTGACTGAGGATTGTCCCCGTCCCGCGGGCGCATAATATGCGCCCCTACAACGAAGATACCCCAACCCTTGAAGGGGCTTGATTTCGATCAAAACTGGTGCTACACTAGGCTTAAACCCAACGGCCCCAGGGCCGGAACGTGATGTTGTCATAAGGAGCGTGTGTAACATGGACCAAGGGAGCAAGGGCGGACTCCGTCTAAAATGGCCTTGGAACTGGGTAGTCTGCGGCGTGTTCATCGCGGTGGCCGGATATTTCATCGGCTATCTGTGGAGCACGCTGCTGGCCGCCCTATTTTTATGGTGGCAGAAGCAGCGCCATCCCAATGCCGTCCCCCAGGGCGGCTACTGTCTGGACCGGACCCGAAAGCGGCTGGCCCGGCTGCTGTGGTCGCTGCTGTATCTGCTGCTGGCCGCGGGCGGCGGTGTGGTCTTTTTTATGGGCTTTGGCGAGGAGAAAGCCGAGCTTTCCGACTGGGCCGTCTGGCTTGTCAGCGGCGGCGCGTTCCTTCTCTTCACAGCCTGCTTCCTCTATGAGACCTACACCGACCTGCGGGACGCCCTCTGTCCCGCCAAAAGCCGGCTGGCCAAGTCCATCCGCTCCCAGCTCCCCTACCCCGACGAGGCCCCCGATGTGGCCCAGCTCTTCGCCATGGTAGACAAGGACATCCAGGAAAATGGCCAGTGGTTCGACCGGGTAGCCATCGGCAGGGAGTGGGTCCTGGGGGACGACGCCTCCTCCATCCCCCGCATTCGGGGGGTGTTCTCCCGGGACGAGATCAAGGTCCACTACACCGGCGGCCGGCGGCAGTCGGCCCGGATTGTAGAGCTGTACATTGTAGACGACCGCAAGCAGGTGCAGGTCACCAGCCTGCGCAGCCCCAGCGAGCTCCAGATGGCGGTAACCTGCCTGGGTCTCCGGGCCCCGGAGGCCCATTTCGACGACCACGCCCGCATGGCTCAATTCCTGGACTGCACCGACGAGGCGTGGCAGGCCAGAGAGCGGGACTTCCGCCGCCGCCGGGATCAGCGGCTGTCCGAGGCGGCGGAGCAGGGCCGTCCCCAGACCCAGAGCACCCCGGCCTTCTCCCAGCTCCCCCAGCAGCCCAAGAACCGGGAGGCCCCCCGGCGTCAGTCCGGCGCCCGGCTCTCCCTCAGCGACCGCAGCGGCGCGACCCGCGACTACGACTCCTTCACCCGCCGGGATGTGGAGCTGGCGGGGGAGGGCCTGGCCAGCGGCAAATATACCGTGGTGGCTCTCTTTGCCGGCCCCCGGTATCTCTACTTAAAGGCGGGGGACCGGTCCGACGGCCGGATCACCGTCAACGCCAGCCGCCCTGACCCGGACAAGCTGCGGGTGTTCGAGACCAAATGCACCGACCGCCAGGCCCGGCAATGGCTCTTGGAGATGGCGGAGGGCACTTTCGACCCCGACCTCTCAGCATGGACTGATATCACCAAAAAGCTGGAAAAAGCATCAAAAACATAAAAAAGGAGCGGATTACCATGGGCAAATATTTCAGTGACGCGGTAGACAGCGCCATCGAGGCCATCTACTACACCTACGACCGGGACAGAGCAGCGGCGGCCCTCCAGCCCCTGGCCGACGCGGCCAACGCCGGCGACGGCGACGCGGCCTACATCCTGTCCCGGTGCACCTCCGGGCCCCAGTACAGCTGGGATTATCACCCCTTCCAGGCTGACGACGGCGTGACCGAGCAGCTCATCCGCCAGAGCATCACCCAGGGCAGCGCCATGGGGGTGCTGGGGGCCATGCGGTGCGGTATGCTCACCCCAGAGATGGAAGAGGCCATGAAGGCCCACTACCCCAGCCTGAAGGAGGTCTGGAACGCGGTATACGAGAAGGCCCAGGCGGGCTGCCTGTTTGCCATGAACATGATCGGCAACACCTATTTTTGGCTGGATATCGTCCGCATTGAGGACAAGGGCCCCGAGGACTTCCCCAGCAAGGCGGCCTTCGGCCAGTGGCTGCGGGAGAGCGAGCTGAAATGCCTGCCCTGGTTTGAGAAGGCCTTTGCCGGAGGCATGGGCTTTGCCGGGCGGAATATGTATAACCTGTACTACGACGGCGAGGAGGGGGTTATGGAGCCCGACAAGGCCAAGGCGGAGGCCATCGCCCGCCTGGGAGCCGAGAAGGGCTACCCCGACTGGCAGGAGCGGTACGCCGGCTTCCTGCTGAAGCGCGAGGGCCGGGAGCGTGAAGCCTTTGACCTTTACTCTGCCGCCGCCAAGCAGGGTCAGCTGTCCAGCTGGTACTATGTGGGCAAGGCCTATCAGGACGGAAAGGGCGTTGCCAGGGACTGCGTCCAGGCTATGAAGTGCTACGAGCTGGGCCTCCAGGACCCGGACCAGGTGGGCTGCGCCAACAGGGCCGGCGAGCTGCTCTTTCTGGGGAAGGACGGCATCTCTCAGGACTACGCCAGGGCCGTTCAGCTCTTTGAGCAGGCCCACGCCCACGACAACAGCTGGGGCAACGATATGCTGGGTATTTGTTACCTTTTTGGGTATGGATGCCAGAAAAACCCGGAAAAGGCCTTGAGTTTGTTCCAGGAAGCCAACTACACCTCCGACCTGAAAAACTATGGTCTGGGCACCATCTACACCGAGGGCCTGGGCGTCGCTCAGGACATCAAAAAGGGCGTGGAGTACCTGCAGAAGGCCAAGGACTACGCCCCCGCCCAGGAGTCTTTGCTGAAATTTAAAAAGACCCTCTTCGGCAAGTGGGTCCGGCGGTAATGTCCGCCCGGCGGGGATGTTTATACTAATTGTAATTTTTCTATAAATTATACACCCCTTAGCCGCGCCGAAACCGCCCCATAGAGGTACAGAATTCCTGCTTTTATGTGTAAAATAAGGGAGTGTCCGCCAGATGCGGACACTCCCGGTTTTTTGGGCTGATTTTTACGGCAGCGGAAGTCTTTACTCTGCGTAGGGCTTACCGCTCTCGATGAATACGCCGGCATCCTTGCTCCAGCCCACATTAAAGCCCAGGGCCTTGCCCAGGTCGCGGAGCTTGAAGTAGTTGTAGCCGCCGCCGGCGTCGTCCAGAAGGGTGATGGCAGTCATATCCACCGCCCTGCCGTTTACCTGGATGGTCTGGGCGCCGCCGGTGTAGGCGCGGTCGCCGGAGTAGGGGGTGGTCATCTCAGCGCCGCTGGCCTCATAGGCCCCGTTGGACACGGAGATGGATTTGGTGGCGTTGTCGTAGCCCACCGAAAACTGGGCCTTGGTGCCGTTGAGGACATAGGCCATATCCCGGAGCTTTACATAGTTGGTGCCGTTGCCGTTGGAATCCACCAGGGCGTACATCTGAAACTCCACCGCCCTGCCGTCCACCGCCACCGTCTGGGTGCTGGCCACCGCCGTGCCGCTGGCGGGGATGCCCCCCGCGTCGGGTGCGGGCTCCTCCTCGGTCTCTGTGTAGCGGGTCAGCAGGTAGTCGCCCTGCTCCACCTCGCTCTTGGTCAGGGTCCTGCCCCAGTGGATGGACCTGTTATAGTTGCCCTCGGCAATCACCACATGGTCCGGGTGGACCTCCAGGATTATGACGCTGTGGGTGTCTCCATTGACGCGCAGGATGTCGCCCACCCGTACATCGGCATAGGAAAACTCAAGCAGCTCTCGGGCAGGGAGGCTGCCAAAGGCCGCGTCGCTGAGCAAAAAGGCAAAGCCCGCGCAGCCGCTCCCCCCAGAATAGATGCCGCCCTTCCATTCGTAGAAGTTGTCATCGGTCCAGGGCATCCTCTCGGGGTACTGGTCCTTCATGGCGATCATCGCCTGGTATACCTGGTCCTCCTCCGGCTGGGCCGCCGACGCCTGAATCGCAAGGCCCAGGCACATCACCAGCGCCAGAGCCAGGGATAGGGCTCTCTTTTTCATAATATCCTTCCTCTCTGTTTTTTGCGCCTTGCGCATGGTCATTTTACCATATCCAGGGGCAGGACACAAGATTTTTTGCCTGGGGCGGGGAATGGAGGCGGACACAGGCCGTCCCTGCGGAAAAATCAATCGGGATAAAATGCGCCGGCGGACACTTCCTGGACTTGGAACGCTTGCGGTCTGCGGCGTTCTATGCTATAATCGGCCCCGGAAAAATTTTGTTCCCGGCCGGATGAGGGAGGGCCTGTCTATGAAAACGGTAACCCTGCGGGGTGTGGAGATCGGCGCGGGCGCGCCTAAGGTGATTGTGCCTATTGTGGGGCGGACCAGAGCCTATATTCTGGCCCAGGCCGCCGGGCTGGCGGCGCTGCCCCTGGATATGGCCGAGTGGCGGGCCGACTTTTACGAGGACGTATTGGACCTGAACAAAACCCTGGACACCCTGAAGGCCCTCCGGGCCGCCCTGGGGGACCTCCCCCTTCTGTTCACCTTCCGGACCCGGAGGGAGGGGGGGGAGCGGGAGATCAGCCCGGAGGACTACCGGGCGCTGAATCTCGCCGCCGCCCGGTCAGGGGACGCGGACGCGGTGGATGTGGAGATTTTTTCCGGAGATGAGCTGGTCCGGCAGATCATCGGCGCCGTACACGCCGCCGGCGGGGCGGTGGTGGGCTCCAGCCACGACCACCGCGGCACGCCCCCCCGGGAGGAGCTGACCGCCCGGCTGCGCAAGGCCCAGGAGCTGGGCGCCGACCTGCCCAAGCTGGCCGTGATGCCCCAAAGCCCGGACGACGTGCTCACCCTTCTGGGCGCTACCCAGGAGATGGTCCGCCGCTGGGCCGACCGGCCGGTTATCACCATGTCCATGGCCCCCCTGGGGACGGTCAGCCGGCTGTGCGGCGAGGTGTTCGGCTCCGCTATGACCTTCGGCACCGCCGGCCAGGCCTCCGCCCCGGGGCAGATCCCAGCGGAGGAGCTGCGCCAGGTGCTGGATATCCTCCACCGGGCCCTGGGGGAGCAGTGACTAACGAACCCGGTCCGCCGGGGGAGCTTAGGCTGAAACAGGCTCGGCCGCAGGGACGGATATTGTCCGCCCCTGCTTTTTTTCTTTTTTTGATTGATTTTTTGCCGGAAAACCCATATAATCTTTAAAACAGTAAAAAGGAGAACGCGGCTTATGGCTTTGGAGACAATACAGGCGGGGTGGACCTCTATCCTGCCCCCGGTGATCGCCATCACTCTGGCCCTCATCAGCAAGGAGGTGTACTCCTCCCTCTTCGTGGGTATCCTCTCCGGCATGTGCGTGTACTGCTGGCACACCGGCGGGAACCTGCTTCAGGCGGTGGGCTATGTGTTTGACATGATGGCCGCCAAAATCGGGGAAAACGGATACATGATTATTTTCCTGGTTCTGCTGGGCTCCCTGGTGGTGGTGGTGACCCGGTCCGGAGGGTCCGCCGCCTACGGCCAGTGGGCAGGCCGGCGGATTAAAACCGCTCAGGGCGCCAAACTCACCACCTCCGCGCTGGGCCTGCTGGTCTTTGTGGACGACGGCTTTAACTGCCTCACCGTGGGGACCGTGATGCGGCCCATCGCTGACAAGTGCGGGGTGTCGCGGGAGAAGCTGGCCTACATCCTGGACGCCACCGCCGCCCCGGTGTGCATCATCGCCCCCATCTCCAGCTGGGCGGTGGCGGTGGCCTCTGAGGTGGAGGAGGCGGGAGGGCTGAACGCCTTTGTCCAGACCATCCCCTACAACCTCTACGCCATCCTCACCCTGCTGATGGTGTTCTTCCTCAGCTTTACCGACTTCGACTTCGGCCCCATGGCCAGGGCGGAGCAAAACCCGGGAGGCGGGACGGACTCCGCCCCCGCCCAGCCCGGGGAGAGCCCTAAGGGACGGGTGATCGACCTGGCCGCCCCCATTGTGACCCTGATCGTCTGCGCCATCCTGGGAATGGCCTATGTGGGAGGGTATTTTGAGGGGGTCCCCTTTGCCCAGGCCATCGGGGCGCACCCCACCGCCGGACTCACCCTGGGCACCTTCGCCGGGCTGCTGGCCGCCCTGGGGCTCTATGTGCCCCGGCGCATTATGTCGGTGCGCCAGTTTATGAACGGGGTGATCGACGGCATCAAGACCATGATCCCCGCCCTGACCATCCTCATTCTGGCCTGGTCCCTGGGAGGCGTGTGCCGGGAGATGATCGGGACGGGCAGCTTTGTCAGCCAGTTCGTCCGGGCCATCGACCTGCCCTTCGCCTTCCTGCCCGCTATCGTCTTCGCCGTGGCCGCCTTTTTGTCCTTCTCCACCGGGACCGCCTGGGGCACCTTCGGCATCCTGCTGCCTATCGTGTCGATGCTCTGCGCCCAGGACGGCGGCGAGGTGCTGATCCCCTCCCTGGGGGCCACCCTGGCCGGGTCGGTATACGGGGACCACTGCTCCCCCATCTCGGATACCTCCATCCTGGCCTCCACCGGGGCCCAGTGCGAGCACCTGCGCCACGTGGAGACCCAGCTGCCCTACGCCACCCTGGTGGCCGGGGTGTGCTTTGTGGGCTACCTGGCCGCAGGGTTCACCCGGAACCCCTGGATCACCCTGGCGGTATCCTCGCTGCTGCTCTTCTCCTGCTTGGGTGCGCTGATGACGCTGCAAAAAAAGGCGCCCTTCCGCCGCCCCTGCCAGCAGATGAAATAAACGCCGCCCGCCCGGTCATACAGACCGGGCGGGCTGTTTTCTCAGGCGTTTTTCGCCATCCGGCGGCAGGCCAGAGAGGTGGCCAGGAAGTAGCCCCCGTAGACCGCCAGGAGCACCCCGGCGGTGACGGCGCTGCTGGCGGTGACGTCCACCTTGCCGGCGGTGGCGATGATGTCGTTGGCCGCCTTCATGCCCACCACCGAGTGGACCAGGGCCAGGGCCAGAGGCAGGAGAAAAGCCAGGGCCACCTGCTGGCCGGCGGATTTGGACACCTGCCGGTCCTCCGCCCCCAGGCGGCGGAGAATGGCATAGCGGCCCGCGTTGTCCGCCCCCTGGCTCAGCTGCTGGAGGGCCAGCACCGCCGCCGCAGCCAGCAGGAAGGTGAAGCCCAGATACAATCCCAGGAACAGAGCCAGGATCTTATTGCCCACTGTGTCAGCGTAGATGTTCAGGCGGCTCTCTATCCGGACGGCCAGCCGGTTGTTCAGGGGCTGGACAAGCTGGAGAAGGCGCTTTTCGGTCTCCTCCCTGTCCTCCCCGGCGTAGTCGGCGGACCAGACCTGCCGGCGGGGCTTCAGCTGCTGGGCCACCTCGTCAGCGACGATGGTACAGTCCAGATTCAGACGGCCGGTGGAAAGCTGGCTCCCGAAGACGATATATTCCGAGGGGAGAGGGCCGCTGTAGGCCGGCTTGCCCTGGCGGGCCATGAGCGCGTTGTAGTCCGACACCCGGAGGGCGGTATCCGCATTCTCATACCCGGTGACCGCTTTGTCGTTGTAGTAGACCAGCATATCATAGCGCCAGGACAGCTCTTTGTCCGGGTCGAAGCCCCCCTCCCGGAGAAGCGCGTCAAAGTCCACCGTCTCCACATCCCCGGAGTGGTTCTGTACCGTGATGTCGAAGGGGGCCTCCCCGCCAACCATGGTGGACAGGGTGTTGTTCAGGCCGATAGAGCTGGCGGTGATGCCGATGGCCAGCAGCAGCATGATACATACCACCGTCTGGGCCAGGTAGGTGGTGTGGACCTTGCTGATCCACTGCCGCAGGGTGAAGACGTTCAGGTTTTTAAAATAAATCTCCGGGTGCCTCTGGACAAACTTCATCACAAAGCCGGACAGGGAGCGGAAGATGAGCAGCGTGCCCAGAGTTCCCAGCCCCAGCATGGGGAAGCAAAGGAAGGGCAGCGCCACCGCCAGCGCCATGCCGAACAGGAGCAGGATGGCGTAAGCTCCGGCCAGGCAGGCCACACCCAGGACAAATTGAAGCACCGCCACGCCCAGGGGCCGGGGCTTTAAAATCTCGTTCCTCCGCTCGGCGTGGATCAGGTCGATGAGCCTGGACCGGGAGACCTGCACCCCGCTTAGGGCCATCACCAGCAGGAAGATGATGCCGAAGTACAGCGCCGTCTTGGCCGCCGCCCGGGGGGAGAAGCTGAGGGCCAGCAGGGAGGATGCGTCCATCTCGAACATGGACAGGGTGAGGGCGGACATGCCGAAGCTGGCCAGCACCCCCAGGACCAGGCCGGCGATGAGGGAGACTGCCCCGATGAGCCCCGTCTCCAGAAAGAGCAGGCGGGATACCTGGCCCTGACTCAGGCCCAGGAGGAGGTAGGTGCCCAGCTCCCGCTTGCGCCGGCGGAGGAGAAAGCGGTTGGCATAGAGAATGAGACTGGCCAGCACCACCGCCACGAAGACGGAAAAGACGTCCATCAGGGCGGTGATGGCCCCCACGATGGGGTTTTTGTTCTGGGCCAGGTAGACCATCGCCCCCTGGCCGTCCAGGGAGTTGAAGGTGTAGAACAGGCAGACGCCGAAGGTGAGGGTGAGCAGGTACACCCCGTAGTCCCGGAAGGACCGGCGTACGTTGCGCAGGGCCAGCTTAGAGAACATCCGCCATCCCTCCCCCCATCTCGGTGACCACCTGGTTATATTTTAACAATCCTGTCACTGGCAGTCCAAATATATGCTGCATCAACGCAAACAAATCCGGTGTAAGCGTCTGGTAATTGCCCTTTACTAC
>JAAWEX010000081.1 GCA_022794495.1 Lawsonibacter sp.
CATGGAGGCGATGCCCTTCAGGGGCAGGTAGTAGTTCATCATGGAGAACATGCCCTTCTTCATCTCGCCGCCGTACCAGGTGTTGAGGATGACCTGCTCGCGGCTGGTGATGTTGAAGATGGCGGCGGTCTCGGAGTTCAGGCCCAGCTCCTTGAAGTTCTCCACCTTGGCCTTGGAGGCGTTGTAGGAGATGAAATCGGGCTTGAAGTTCTTCAGCTCCTCCGCAGTGGGAGCGATGAACATATTTTTAACGAAGTGGGCCTGCCAAGCGACCTCCATGATAAAGCGGATGGCCATGCGGGTGTCCTTGTTGGTGCCGCAGAACACGTCCATCACATAGAGCTTCTTGCCGGACAGCTCCTTGATGGCCAGGGCCTTGCAGGCCTCCCAGGCCTCCTGCGAGGCGGGCTTGTTGTCGTTCTTGAACTCGTCGGAGGTCCACCACACGGTGTCCTTGGAGTTCTCGTCCATCACAATGAACTTGTCCTTGGGGGAGCGGCCGGTGTAGATGCCGGTCATCACATTAACGGCGCCCAGCTCGGTCATCTGGCCCTTTTCAAAGCCCTCCAGGGTGGGGTCCATCTCCGCCTCGAAGAGCTGCTCGAAGGTGGGATTGTAGACGACTTCCTTAATGCCGGTAATGCCGTATTGCTCCAGACCATAGGTTTCCATAATGAATTCCTCCTTAAAAGTAGTTAAAGTGGGTATCCATTCCGATCGTGCCTTATTTTACCCCATTTTTCAGGGCTTTGCAAGAGACAAGTGATTGAAAATAACTAAATGGGCAAAAGCTTCAAACCAAGCCCCGCAGAGCGCGGGACAGTTGGGCAAATTGGGGAATAGACAGCCGCTCTCCCCGAATGCTGTCGGGCAGGCCGCAGGCCTGGATGGCTGCGGACAGCTCCTCCTTTGTGTGCTGCCCGCCCAGATTGGCGGACAGGCTGTTAAGCAGGGTCTTGCGCCGCAGGGCAAAGGCCGCCCGCACCACCCGGAAAAAGTGGTCCGGGTCGTCCACCTCCGCCGGGGCGGGCCGGTGGGTCATCCGCACCACCGCCGACGTTACCCTTGGGGCGGGAATAAAGCAGTCCGGCGGTACCTCAAAGAGTAATTCCGGAGCGGTATAATACTGACAGTAGACAGAAAAAGCCCCGTATTCCCTGCTCCCCGGCTGGGCGCAGATGCGCTGGGCTACCTCCTTCTGGATCATCACCGTGATGGCAAAAAAGCATTGGGCCTCAATCAGGGCAGTGATGGCCGGGGTGGTGATGTTGTAGGGCAGGTTGGCGCAGGCGGCAAATCCGGAAAACCAGGGCATTTTCAGTGTCATCTGGCGGATATCCAGCTTCAGGATATCACCCGAGACGATCTCTACATTGTCCCGCCCGGCCAGAGTTTCTTCCAGGATGGGCAGCAGGGAGCGGTCCAGCTCCACGCTGACCACCTTGCCCGCCCGCCCGGCCAGCTCCCGGGTGAGACAGCCAATACCGGGGCCGATTTCCAGCACGCCTACATCCGGGTGGGCTCCGGCGGCTTTGGCAATCTCCCGAGGGACCCAATCCGCGATGAGAAAATTCTGCCCCATGGATTTGGAAAAGTGGAAGCCGTGCCGGGCCAGCAGGGCTTTGATTTGGTTTATGTCACACAGATCCATCATAGGCGCAGCGCTCCTTAAAATAAAAAGAAAAGGCGGTGTCCCGATTGGGATACCGCCTGTGGCGCAGAAGGAGGGATTCGAACCCTCGCACGGGTTTAAGCCGTCTACTCCCTTAGCAGGGGAGCCCCTTATAGCCACTTGGGTACTTCTGCATGGCTGCAAGTAAAACATACGTGTGAAGTTTTAGGCAGGCCGCCCGAAGGGCGGCTACCAAATCGCAACCCAGCGTAAGCGGTTGCGATTTGGAAAGGAGAAGCAGCGCAATGAGCGAGCTTTCGCCGTAAGGCGGAAGCGAGGGATATGGAGCTTGCTTCGACGTGGCGGAGAGAGTGGGATTCGAACCCACGGCTCTTGCGAGTCACTGGTTTTCAAGACCAGCTCCTTAAACCACTCGGACATCTCTCCGGATTGTTCTCCAACCAGAGACGATTGTTATCTTACCATCCGTCCTCCAATTTGTCAAGAGCTTTTGAGAAAATATCCAAGAATAAAAAGAGGCGGGCCTGCGCCCGTCTCTTTTTGGGCTATCGCAGCGCCCATTGCAGCATGAGCAGAAGGCCGAGGCCGGGGACACCCAGAACCCCCAACACCAGGGCGTTTACCAGGTTGACCCCCAGGCTGATCCCGACCAGCCGGCCAACCTGAGAAAACAGAGCGAGAACGGCAAGCCAGACAGAGGAGCGCAGGGCGAGCCGGAGCAGCCAGGCCGCCGGCCGGCGCAGAAGGAGAAGGGCGGCGCACAGCACCAGCCCGGCCAGGCACCAGGCCACATAACCGGGCATTGGGCTCATGCGGTCCCCTCCAGGTCCTTGACCCGGCGCAGCAGATAGTTGTATCTGGCCTGGAGGGCGTTGATTTCAAAGACATAGGATTCGATAAGGTCGCCGTCGCTGGCGGTATTGAAGCCGCCGTAGGCCTGGTTGATGAGGGTGCGGGTGTGGGAAAGGGAGTTCATCAGCTCCCTGCGCTCCTCCTCGCGGGAAAGGCCGCCCCGGCGGGAGGCGGGTTTTCGGACAGGCAGTGCCATATGTGCTCGCTCCTCTCTGGATTTGAATGGCTGGCGGGGGTTGATTCCCTTGGTGCTATTCTATGGATAGTTTGGACAAATATTCCAGCCGTTAAACCTGGAGGAGGGGAAAAAGAATTCCGGCGCTTTAAAAGCGCCGGACACTGGACAGGGGCTGGACGCCCAGCTTCTGTTCAAAGGTATACA
Source organism: Lawsonibacter sp. (assembly GCA_022794495.1). GTDB lineage: Bacteria > Bacillota > Clostridia > Oscillospirales > Oscillospiraceae > Lawsonibacter. The sequence continues at coordinate 2,868 of JAAWEX010000081.1, forward strand.
GGATGGAGGCCAGCAGCGCGCGGGACACCGGCTCAGAGGGCTGAAAAGTATCCTCAGAGATCAGTCCGTTGGAGACGGCCCACTGAATGCTCTCTACCGCCCAGGGGGAGGCGTCGGAGGCGGAGAACTTGGAGAGGGCGTCCTCGGATTGGTCCTCCTGCTCCAGGCTCTGGGCGTAGCGGTGGAGGACGGCGATCATCTGCTCCTGGGACAGGGGGTCGTTGGGGACAAAGAGGTTGTTGGTGTAGCCGGCGAGCAGGTCCTTCTGCCTGCACCAGGACACGGCCTGGTAGTACCAGCTGTTGGGGGTCACGTCGAAGAACTGAGAGGCCGGGGCCTGCTGGCGGCCGCCCATATTCCAGAGCACCTGGGCCAGCTGGGCCCGGGTGAGCTGCTGGCTGGGGTAGAAGAGCCCGTCGTCGCCGCCGGCGAAGAATCCCCGCTCCAGGCCGTAGGCCACTGCGTCGTAGTACCAGTCGGAGGGGGAGACGTCGAAGGGGATGAGCACAGCGCCGTAGAGCTGGAGGTAGTAGGTCTGCACCTCTTCCTGCTCGTCGGGGACGGTGTGGTGCAGCTTAATCATGTACAGGGGGAAGCTCTGGCGGCTGGCGGCGTTCTGCGCCACATCCAGAACGCAGGAGCCGCCGGTTTTGCGGTCCTGAACGGCCTGCTGGCTGCGGCTGAGCAGCGTGTCTGGGGAGAGCAGGCAGGGCTGTCCGCTGGACAGCCGGGGGGCGGATTCCCCCTCCTTGAGCTGAACCAGGCGGCCCTGGGCGTCCATCACGTCCCAGACAGGGGCGTTCGGGTCCTCCAGCAGCTCATAGACGCCGTCGCCGTCCAGGTCGGTCAGATAGTCCACCGACACCCACACCCCTTCGGCGTTGGCCTGGATGAAAAAGCTGGCGTCGCCGGTGGCGCGGTTGAGGGTGCAGCTGTATTCGCTGGTGCTGGCCGGCTGAAACCGGCCGGACTCGTCCCGGTGGTAGATATTGACCTGGATGTCCCGCTGGGGCTGGTCCATCCCGGAGGCGTCGAAGCGGAAGTCGGCAAAGGGGAGGTCCGCCGGGACGGCCAGACCGGGGAAGACAGAGACGGCCGCAAGTGCGGCGGCAAGGAGGCCGGCGGCCCATCGTCTGGATCGTTTCATGGGGAGAACTCCTTTCAGAGCCCGGAGAAACGGGCTTAGGTGAGCCCATTATATCTAAATTTTCCTGTCTTGACAAGGGCTGTAACAAAAGAGTAAGAATTTGGCAGGCTATATGCAGGCGGGCAGAGAGGAGCTGTCCCAGCTGTAGCCCAGCTCCTGAAACTGCAGGTCGGTGAACAGCTGGCCGTCCTCCTGGCCGGCCAGGGTCAGGTCCAGGTGCCGCCAGCCCTCCCCGGTCAGGACCACCGCCCAGAAGTGGGGCTGGTCCTGATAGAAGCCCTGGGCCACATGGCAGGGCAGCGCCAGCCGCTGGCACAGGGCGGCAAAGGACAGGACCAGGCCCTCGCTGCTGGCGGAGCCGCTGCGAAAGAGGTCGTAGGCGGTGGAGCCCCCCAGGGGGTCATATTCCCCCAGCTTCAGCAGCGCCTGGGCCGCCTGAACGGGGGAGAGCGGGCCTTCGGCGGCAAGCTTCAGCGTCAGCTCGTCCAGATGGGCGCTGAGAGCGTCCCGCCGCTCCTCCAGCCGGCTGCGGTCCAGGGGGTAGGACAGCAGAATCTCCACAATGCGCTGCCGCCCGGTGTCTGGGTAGAGGGACACGCTGACCTCCGGCATCCCCAGGGCCTGGGCGGGGACGTCGTAGTAGGCCTGGCAGACCAGGTCGCGGATAAAGTCCTCGTCCCCCTCGAAGTAGCGCACCCGCAGGGCGCGCTCCGGGGCGAACTCGGCCAGGGCGGCGCTGAGCTCGCTGCGGATGGCTGTGACGCCGGTGACCTGGACGATGGCGTCCACCTGCTCCCGGGTACGGCGGTAGGTGATGTCCACCTGGGCCTGGGAGTAGGTCACCACCGGGGCCACGCTGTATTTGATAAACTCCACGCAGTAGGCCCCCAGGGGGTCCTCCTGAACCACCTCCAGACAGGCGTCGGACAGGAAGGCCTCTACATTTTCTGAGTCGGTGTACAGTCGGACCGTGCCCGTCTCAGCGCCGGCGTTCACCAGGTAGATCAGGGCGTTGACCAGCTCCTGATAGCTGTCCGCCCGGAGGATGGAGGGGTCTCCCTCGGTGGTGGGGGCGGCGTTGTGGGGGGTGACGTGGTGGTAGTCCCGCTCCAGCAGGGCGGAGCAGCCCGTCAGCAGGAGGGAGGCGGCCAGAGTCCCCGCCAGAAGATGTTTTTTCATGGAGGTCACCTCCTCTGCGCGTAGGGGCCGGCCTCTGTGCCGGCCCGCCCTGGAGATACAAATTGAGGCGCGGAGACCGTTTGAGAAGCGGGGCGGCACAGAGACCGCCCCCTACGAAACGGCGTCAATACCCCAGCTCCTCGTCGATGAGGATAACCTCCATAGTCTCCACGTTCCGGGGCTTTTCCCACAGCACCACCAGGGCCCGGCAGCTGCGCTCCGGGCTGGAGCAGTTGTAGCATTTGTCGGCCTTGACGGCACAGGGAGTCTTGAGGCCCAGCCGCTGGCAGTTCTTGGGGGCGGCGATGTTCCGGGCCCGCCACAGGGCCTGATCGTAGTCGGGGGCGATTTTGTTTCTCCCCACCACAAAATAGACCTTTCTGTGGCCGAAGATGGTGGAGGCCACCCGGTTGCCCACGCCGTCGATGTTGATGAGCTCGCCGGTCTCAGCCAGGCCGTTGAGAGAGCAGATGTACACATCGGTGCCGGCGGCCTCCGCCAGGCCGTCCTTGTTCCAGTGCCACAGGGCGTTATTGTGGGCGGCCAGCCGGGGATACAGCCCCATCTCCTGCACCGTCATGGAGCCGCCGAAGGCCACGCTCACCCCGTCAATCTGGCTGTCCAGATAGCCGGCGGCCTCTTCCTTGGTGGCAAAGACCTTGGGGCTAAACCCCCGCTGCTCCAGGTTTTTGGTCAATTTGGTCCAGTCTGTCATTGCAAACAACTCCTTTTGTATCTGCTAGGGGGCGGCCTCTGTGCCGCCCCACGCAGGGATAAACATTGGGGGACGGGGCGGCGCGGTGACCGCCCCCTACAGGCTGTTCTTCTGATACCGTCTGAAGCCCTGTCCCAGCACCTCGTGGGCGTCGCAGACGATGAGGAAGGCCTCCGGGTCCAGCGCGTGGACCAGGGCCTTCAGCGGGACAATCTGCCGCTGCTTGAAGGCGCACATGAGCACCAGCTTGTCCTGGCCGGAGAAGCTGCCCTCCCCGTGGAGGTAGGTGACGCCCCGGTCCAGCTGCCTGTCGATCTCCGCCGCCATGGGGCGGGGATTGGCGGTGACGATATAGGCCACCTTGGAGCGGTCCAGGCCATAGAGGACCTGGTCCATGACAGCGGTGGTGATATACAGGGCGATGATGCCGTACATGGCGCTCTCCAGGCTGCGGAAGACCGCCGAGACGGCCAGCAGCATGGTCAGGTCCACCGCCAGCATCAGTTTGCCCATGGGCAGCCAGGCGAAGGGCAGCTTGAGCAGCCGGGCGATGAGGTCGGTGCCCCCGGTGGTGGCCCCCTTGGCGAAAATGATCCCCAGAGACGCGCCCAGCGTCACGCCGCCAAAAATGGAGGCCAGCATGGGGTCCATAGCGGGAAACTGGTACAGGGCGGCGAGCAGGTCCACCAGCAGGGAGGTGGCCGTCATGGCGAAGAGGGAGGAGACCAAAGCGTGTCCGCCTAAAAACTTCCATCCCAGCAGAAAGATGGGGATGTTGAGCGCCAGCACCGACGTGCCGATGGGGATGGCGGGGGAGAGGTGGTTGAGGATCATGCCCAGGGCGGTGAGCCCCCCGAAGCCGAGCTGGTTCGGGGCATAGAACCAGTCGAAGCTGAGGGCGTAGAGCGCCGAAGCCAGCGCAATCCACAGGTAGCCGCGTATCACGCGAGAGGCTGAGGGTTTGGTCATAGGTCCTCCTAATCAAAGCGGAAGGGTTTAGGGACGTGAAGGGCACTGCCGGGCGGCCAAGGCCTTTAAAAACAGGTCCCGGACGGCGGCGTTGGGGTAGTGGCCCAGGAGCGGGACATCCCCGCTGGGGATCAGCCCTCCGGCCATCTCGGCGTGGCCTCCGCCCCGGCTGTGCCCCAGGCCCCGGAGGGCGGCATGGATGAGCTCGCCGGCGTGGACGCTGGGGTCCTCTGAGCGGACGGAGAACTTGATCCCGTCCTCACGGTGGGAGAACACCACCGCCACCTCCACCTCCTGGAGGGAGAGGATGAAGTCGGAGAGAATGGCCACCATGGCGTCAGGGCAGGAGAAGGAGATGCTGGAAAAGCCCACCTTGTCATAGAGCTCAATGCTCTCAATGGCCGCGCCGTAGGCCTTCAGGTCGTTAAACTCCAAGTTGTTCCGCTCCAGCTGAGAGAGTGTCTCCTGGCTGCACAGGGGAAAGAGAAAGGCATAGGCCTGGATGTCCTCCTGCGTGACGCCGCGGGTGAACTGGAGGGTATCCATCTTCAGGCCGTAGAGCAGCGCCGTGGCGGCATCCTGGTCGGGCTCCAGGCCAAGCTCCCGGAAATACCCGGCGATGATAGAGGCGCAGGCCCCGGTAAAGCGGATGTCCTTGTAGCGGTACGCCACCTGCTCAAAGGTGGGGTGGTGGTCGATGCAGGCCACCTCATCTCCCACAAAATCGGTCATATATCCGCTGTTTTTCTGGGAATCCACGCAGATTACATAGTCACTCTCCCGCATCTCAGGGCGCAGCTGCGCATAGGGGAGCATTTGGATCTGGAAAGCGTCCAGCATCTTCGAGGCGCTCAGCTTGTCAATCCGTCCGTCGTAGCACAGCGTGGACGAAATTTGATAGTGCTCCAGCAGGCGCTGCAGGCCAAAGGCGGAGGCGATGGCGTCCGGGTCGGGAAAATTGTGGGTCTGGATATAGACATGCCTGTCTATGCACAGGCTGACAAGCTGACCAAAGCGGCCCATTGGCGTTCTCTCCTTATCTGTCTGTATGCTTGCCGCGGGCCGGGCTTTACAGCAGCGTCATCTGCTCCTCACCCCGGTCCTCCTCCTTGAGAAGGGCGCCGGCAACGGGCAGAGAGCGGGCCCGGTAGCGGGCGGCGTTCTGGATGTGGGTGCGGTCCAGGGGCAGCACCTTCTCCACCCTGTATTTGGGCTTCAGGGTCATCACGCTGACCCCCTGAGTGTTTCGGGTGGTCTTGGGGTTCAGGCTGGCGGTGTGGAAAATGACGCACCGGCCCTCGGAGGAGATGACCGCCGCCTCGAAGTCCTCCCGCAGCAGGAAGGCGGCCGCCAGGGGGGACTTGTCCGAGTAGGCCCCGGTGAGCTTCTTCCGCCGGGTCTGAGTCTGGTAGGCGGACAGCTCCACCCGGGCGGCCTTGCCGTTTTCAAAGAAGAACAGCACCTGACCCGAGTAGTCCCCGGGAATGCAGGCCCACAGGGCCCGCTCCTCCGGGTCCATGGCCAGCTTGGAGGGCAGGTAGTCCCCCAGGGCGCTGGCCTTGGTGTCGTCAAAGTCGGACAGCCGGGTTTTGTAGCACTGCTGCCTGTCGGTGAACACCAGCAGCTCGTCCCGGTTATTGGCCTCCCACTGGAGGCAGGGGCCGTCCCCCTCCTTGTACTTCTGCTCGCTGGCCATCCGCAGGGACTGGGGGGTGATCTTTTTCAGATAGCCCTCTTTGGAGAAAAACAGGTGGACGGGGTAGTCGGGGGTCTCGTCCTCCGCCGTCATGACGGGCTCGTCCATGTGGTCGTAGACGATTTCCGTGCGCCGGGGGACGGCGTATTTCTTCTTCACCTCGGTGAGCTCGTCCACGATGATCTTCCGGATGCGCTTGGGGGAGCTGACAATGTCCTCCAGGTCGGCAATCTC
>JAAWEX010000082.1 GCA_022794495.1 Lawsonibacter sp.
GCAGTATCTGGACACCAACCTGGTGGAGCTGCACTACTCCATGCCCATCGGGGAGATCATCTACGACTTTTTCGACGCCCTGAAGGCCCGCACCAAGGGCTACGCCAGCCTGGACTATGAGCTGGAGGGCTACCAGCCCAGCGATCTGGTGAAGGTGGACCTGCTGCTCAACGGCGACCAGGTGGACGCGCTGAGCTTTATTGTCCACCGGGAAAAGGCCTACAGCCGGGCCCGGCGCATCTGCGAGAAGCTGAAGGAGAACATCCCCCGGCAGCTCTTCGAGGTGCCCGTCCAGGCGGCTATCGGCGGGAAAATTATCGCCCGGGAGACAGTGAAGGCCATGCGGAAAGACGTGCTGGCCAAGTGCTACGGCGGCGACATCACCCGGAAGAAGAAGCTCCTTGAGAAGCAGAAGGAGGGCAAAAAGAAAATGCGTACCCTGGGCACGGTGCAGCTGCCCACCGAGGCCTTTATGGCGGTGCTCAAGCTGGATGGGGAATAAAAAAGGCTCCCTCTCTGAGGGCCGACTCCCCCTGTCAGGGGGAGATGTCGCAAAGCGACAGAGGGGGTAGGGATACTGTCGAGCGAAGGGAGACTGAGGGAGTTTCCCCCGTCCCCCGCAGGGGAGGCTCCTTTAGTAAAGGAGCTGGCACGGCCGCAGGCCGTGACTGAGGATTGTGTTTGCGCAGCGAACATACGAGGCAGGCCGGATATCCGGCGCTGCCTTTAACGCTTCAGCCTGTCCTCCAGCACCCGGCCCACCACGGCGCCCAGCAGCAGGATATTGCCGCAGAGGTAGAGCCAGACCAGCAGGATGATGAGGGAGGCCAGCGAGCCATAGACCAGGGCATAGCGGGAGGACATGCCGATAAACCAGGAGAAGACCACCGATGCGGCCGCGATGGCCGCCGCCGTGAGCAGGGAGGAGAGCAGCAGGACCCGTTTTCCCATCACATGCCTGGGGGTTCCGGCCCGGTAGACCATCAGCACCAGCAGCAGCACAAAGCAGAACAGCAGCAGGTAGCGCATCCACCGCCACAGCCCGGACAGCGGAGGGACCATTGCGGCCAGGTGGCGGGGGAGCCGCTTTTCCAAAAGCCAGAAGAACCATTCGCCGGTGAAGATAACCACCACCGACAGGTAGATGGTCATCAGAAACAGGGCGGACAGGAGGACGCTGGCCAGCACCCGCCGGAAGGCGGAGACCTTTTTTGTGCCGTGGAGGCTGTCCATGGTGGCCAGCAGGGTGCGCAGCCCCGCCGAGGCGGAGACCAGGATGGTAAACAGGCTGGCCAGCAGCAGGGGACGGGACTGGCTGTCCGCCGCGTAGCCCAGGTAGTCGGTGAGCACCGCCAGCACATCGGCGGGCAAAATCTGGTCCAGGGACTGGAGCAGGTTTTCCAGGTCCAGGTGGAACAGGCCGATGAAGTAGTTGACGCATACCAGCAGGGGGAAAAGGGTGAGGATCAGGAAGTAGGACAGGGCCGCCGCCGACCGGGGCGCGCCCACCCCCAGGTAGACGTTCGCCGTCTCCACCACGAAGGAGACCGGGGGGAGGGAGAACAATTTTTTCATGGACAGGCCTCCTTTGTTATGCGGATGGGACATCATGCAGGGCAGGGGCAGAGCTCTTGCCCTGCACGTTTCATCTTACCACACATCCCAGCAAAAACAAATACGAAAAAAGCCGTCTGCTTGTCAGACGGCTTTCTGCGTGATTCAGAACTCAGGCCAGCTTGCTCAGCTTGACGGTCATCTTGCTCTTCTTATTGGCGGCATTGTTGCGGTGCAGCAGGCCCTTAGCGGCGGCCTTGTCCACCGCCTTGACGGCCACCTTGTAAGCGGCATCGGCCTCGCTGCGGTTGCCTTCCGCCACCGCAACCTCGAACTTCTTGATGTCGGTCTTCAGCGCGGATCTCGCGGCCTTGTTCTGCGCGGCCTTGGCCTGAGACACCAGAACGCGCTTTTTGGCAGACTTAATGTTCGGCAAACCAAACACCTCCTCCGATTTTCATCTTTGATTTGGGTGGCAATACACCCACGTAGATTTGTATTGTACCACTCCCACCGGAAAAAATCAACTGTTTTTTTCGATTTTTTTCCGCCTGCGGGATAGTTTTTTAAAAGCCGCAAAAACTAGGGCGGCCGAGAAAATAATTCCACAACATATTGCATAAGGAGGGAACGCCATGCGGATGCGGCGGACCGATCTGGCTTTGGAGGCCAGGGAGCTGTGGCAGGAGCGGGCGGGAGCGGCGTCCGCCCTGCCCGGCGTGGAGGCCCATGACAGCCTGCGGGAGGGCATTCCGGTAAGCACGGTAAAGGTTTTGAACGCCAGAGGCGAGGAGGCCCTGGGCAAGCCCAGAGGGTCCTATGTTACCCTAACCCTGGAGGGGCTGGCCAGCCGGGAGGAGGGGATTTTCCAGCGGGCGGTCCGGGCGGTGGCGGGGGAGGTGTCCGCCCTGCTGGAAGATATCCCCGCAGGCGGCCTGGTGCTGGTGGCCGGCCTGGGGAACCGCGCCATAACGCCAGACGCGGTGGGCCCCAAGGTCCACCAAAATGTGTTGGTCACCCGGCATCTGGTGCGGCAGATGCCGGAGCATTTCGGCGCCCTGCGGCCGGTGGCCTCCCTGGCCGCTGAGGTGATGGGGACGACCGGTGTGGAGAGCGGCGAGCTGGTGCGGGCGGTGTGTGAGAAGATCAAGCCCGCCTGCGTGGTGGCGGTGGACGCCCTGGCCTCCCGGTCGTTGAAGCGGCTGTGTAAAACGGTGCAGATCTCCGACACCGGCATCACCCCCGGCTCCGGTGTGGGCAACCACCGCATGGGCCTCACCCAGGACACCCTGGGGATGCCGGTCATTGCCCTGGGGGTGCCCACCGTGGTGGACGGAGCCACCCTGGCCGCCGACCTGCTGGGCACCGACGAGCTGCCCCGCCTGGGGGAGGGCGGAGACCTGCTGGTCACCCCCAAGGACATCGACAGCCAGGTAAACGACCTGGCCAAGGTCATTGGCTACGGCCTGAGCATGGCCCTCCAGCCCGGCATCTCCCTGGAGGAGCTGGAGCTGCTGCTGTCGTAGGGGGCGGCCTCCGGGCCGCCCCACTTCATAAATCGGGCCGGCCCATCTCACAAATCGGGCCGGCGCAGAGGCCGGCCCCTGCGGAAGATTTGCGGAATATCTTTCCACAAACCGGGGCAGACTAGAGGAAAACGCTGGAAAAGGAAGTGGTTATTGTGGTGAAGGGAATCACCCGGCAGGTGATTTTGGTCAAGTCCCCCGACCCCAGGCTGTTTGAGGAGGCCATCTTCATTGTCAAGGAGGAGGCTCTGGCCCGGGAAGGAGTGAGCGCCGACCGGGTGCTCCGGGAGGCCCGGCAGGCTGCCGACGGATATCTGAGACAGGGGAAGGCTTGGAACCGGAGACTGGAGCGTCTGCCCGGCCTGGCCTGGGGGGCCCTGGGGGCGGCGGGGGCCTCGCTGTGCTGGGCGCTGTGGCTGTTTTTGCTGTGACCCTCTGCCGGCGGATGCATAGGATGAACTGAGGGGCTGACCGCGGCCCCCTGCTTCTGCGCCCCGGCGGCGCGTTTACCAAGGACAAAAGGTTTTCTTCTTTCCTCCTTATCATAAGCCTGGCGGCCCGGTGGAGCATCCACCGGGCCGTTTTGTCTGGCCGGCTTCGGTTTTCCCCTTTGCAAACGGGGAGAACTATGGTACAATTATCATGAGAAAATTTTGCCGCCCGGGAAGCTGCGGGCGGGAGATGAGGTGGAACCATGAACAAACTGATCCGCCAGTTAAACCACGAGATTATCGAGTCGCTGTCCGCCCGGCGGCCGGAGGGGCTTCCGGGCCGGAGGGCCCTCCAGGAGCTGCTGCGCGGCCCCGCCTGGGAGGCGGGGCTGGAGGCGCTGTTCCCCATCAAGGAGCGGCTGAGCTGCGCCCATGTTCTGGAGCTGTGCGCCCCGATTCTGGACCAGCTGTGTCCCCGGCCGCCGGAGAAGGGCTGGGGACCCTTCTGCTACCAGTACATCTGCCGCATCATGTTCCCGGAGAACGGCTTTGCCCCCGAGGCCGCCCGGTGCGGCGGCGGAGCGGTATTTTATCTCACGGTGCTCCAGGTTCTGCTGGACCATGAGCGCTCCGCCCTGCCCTTCGACCCAATGCTGGACTTCACCTTTCTCACCGAGGAGGAGTATGAGGACTGCGACAAGGCCAGGGAGTACCGCCGCTTTCTGGCCGCCTGGCGGGGGGAGTTCCTCTATGAGCTGATGCGGCTGGGGATGGAGTTCACCCCCTTTAAGACCCTGAGCCACATCTCCGGCGTCCACTACATTGCCATGACCGCCGCCAGGGGGCTGGCTGCGGCGGGGGTGGAGGTGGACCTGGCCCTCATCTCCGGCGCCGCCGCCGCCCACGACCTGGGCAAATTTGGCTGCCGGCCGGGGGAGCGGGTGCCCTACCTCCACTACTACTACACCGACCAGTGGCTGCTGGAGCGGAAGATGGAGGACATCAGCCATATCGCCTCCAACCACTCCACCTGGGACCTGGAGCTGGAGTCTTTGTCGGTGGAGTCCCTGCTGCTCATCTACGCCGACTTCCGCTCCAAGTCGGAGCGGGACAAGGATGGCAACGAGCTTGTGGTTCTCTACCCCCTGGACGAGTCTTTTCAGGTGATTTTGTCCAAGCTGGACAACGTGGACCGGAAGAAGCGCCGGCGGTATGAGTTCGTCTACGGCAAGCTCCACGACTTTGAGGACTATATGCGCGCGCTGGGGGTGGACGTGGACCTCACCGGCCAGGAGCAGTCCCCCGCCCCGAGAAAGGACCCCGCCCTTATGGGTCCGGAGGAGACCCTGGACGGGCTGATCCTGCTGTCGGTGGAGCACAACCTGAAGCTGATGCACATGCTGTCCAACGAGCAGAAGTTCGGCAATATCATCGAGGGGGCCCGGTCCACCAAGAGCTGGCAGCAGCTGCGGGCCTACCTCAACGTGTTTGAGGAGTATTTCACCTATCTGTCGGTGCGGCAGAAGACCCAGGCCCTGTCCTTTCTCTACGAGCTGCTGATGCACCGCGAGGGCGACATCCGCCGTCAGGCCGGCGCCCTCATCGGCCAGATCATCGCCCGGTTCCACCTGGTCTACCGCAAGGAGGTGCCCGCCGACGCCCAGAACGACCCGGCGGAGGAGGTCCCCTTCACCCTGTGGGGCCAGTATCTGGACATGATTATTTTCCCTGACCACAAGACCACGCCCCAGCAGCGCTCCCACATCAGCTACACTCTGAAGCTGGTGGTGGAGTCCATGCTCCACCACGCCCGGCCGGGGGACATCCCCCGCTTTTTGGAGATGCTGCTGCGCTACTACGACGACCCGGCGCACACCGACGCGGACACCGGCTTTACCCTGCTGGACGCCGCCCGCTATCTGCCCCCCAAGCACTACGACGAGGCCACCCGGGAGAAGCTGGTAGACTTTGCCGCCTGCTTTACCCAGTCGGACGACCTGCGCCTGGTGACCGCCGCCCTGCAGTTCCTGCGGGAGACGGTGCGCAACATCCCCCGCAGCCACCCCCAGATGGCCCGCATCGCCCAGATCACCCAGGACACCCCCTCCCGCCAGCTGACCACCGTATTTCTCAAGTGCCGCATCCTGCGCCGGGCGGGGCGGGACGTGTCCGCCCTGGAGCACACCCTGTATAACACCGACATCACCAGCGAGGTCTTTTTGGATAACCTGAAGATCGCCACCCCCTGGATTGTGAAGGTGGCCGGGGTGGAGCTGCTCCGGGACCAGGTGGAGCACGGTCTGAAGGGGCACATCCTCCACATCGCCACCCACTTCTCCAACCTGGTCAAGGTGTCTGAGCGGGTGGTGGTGCGGCACACCGCCGGCTCCGCCCTGGTGCAGACCCTTTCGCTGCTGCGCCGCGAGCAGCGCAACGAGGTGGTGGTGGAGCTGGGCAAGGGCCTGGAGATGGGCCAGTATGAGATATCCAAATACATCCCCCAGTATCTGGGCGAGGCCGCCCTGTACCTCCACCCCAGCGAGCTGGACGAGCAGGTGCTGTGGCTGAAATCCCTGCTGGGCTCCCCCAACGACTCCGCCGTGGCGGGGGCGCTGAACACCATCGCCGTGCTCCTCCAGCACTACCCCGCCTACCAGCAGCGCTTTCCGGAGAAGACCAAGGTTTACGAGGCGCGGCGGCAGGAGCTGCTGGGCCTGCTCCTCCAGGGCCTGGCCCACTACCGGGAGACGGTGCGCCAGGAGGCCCTGCTGGTCACCGGCAAGCTCCTCTTTGAGAGCCCCGTGTTAGACATGGAGGAGAAGGCCCGGCTCTTCGCCCTGTGCTACCGCAAGCTGCTCTTCCTCACCCAGGAGTCCTCCTCCCGGCAGGACGGCCTGACGCTGTTCTACCGGGCCTCCGCCCTGGCCCACATCAACCGCTTTATCGCCGTCCGGCGGCTGGATCAGGGGCCCTTCACCTTTGAGAAGCCCCGAAAGGTGGCCTTCTTCCCCGGCACCTTCGACCCCTTCACCCTCTCCCACAAGGGTATTGTCCACGCCATCCGGGACCTGGGCTTCGAGGTCTACCTGGCGGTGGATGAGTTCTCCTGGTCCAAGAAGGCCCAGCCCCATCTGGTCCGGCGGCAGATTGTCAATCTGTCGGTGGCGGGGGACTTCCACGTCCACCTCTTCCCCGACGACATCCCGGTGAACATCGCCAACCCCGCCGACCTGAAGCGGCTGACCGACCTGTTCCCAGGCCGGACGGTGTACATCGTGGCGGGCAGCGACGTGGTGGCCAACGCCTCCTCCTACAAGGCCCCGCCCCAGCCCAGCTCCATCCACCAGATGAACCACGTCATCTTCCGCCGGGCCGGCGAGGCCGAGCTGCCCGCCCCCCTGCCCATCACCGGCCAGGTGATCCAGCTCCAGCTGCCCCCCCACCTGGAGGACATCAGCTCCACCCGCATCCGGGAGAACGTGGACCTGAACCGGGACATCTCCAACTTTATCGACCCGGTGATCCAGGACTTTATCTACCAGAACGGCCTCTACCTGCGGGACGGCCAGGAGAAGCCCATGCTGAACGCCGGCGAGCTGGAGTTCCAGTGGATGGACGCCCCCACGCCCCAGCTGCTGGCCGATCTGGAGTTTTACAACAGAAACAGCGACTTGGTGCGAAACAGCATTGTGGAGGAGAAGGACCGGGTGCTTCTGCTGACCGAGCTGGCCACCGGCCGCCGGCTGGTCCATGTCAGCTACCGGATGCTGTCCACCTCGCAGCTCTTCGCCTCCATCCCGGATCAGGAGCTGGCCAACCACGTCCGCCTCAGCTCCGGGGGCAGCGTGCTGCTGATTACCTCCCTGTCCGCTGTGGAGACGGAGAAGCACGGCTACTACTCCCAGCTGCTCATCAGCGAGCTGCTGGCCTACGCCCTGGAGCAGGAGTGCGTCTACGGCCTGTTCCGGCCCCACAGCCGCACCATGAGCCAGGAGCTGGAGGACCTGCTCTCCCGCCAGGGCTTTACCCCTCACCCCGGTGTCAATATGTTCTGGGAGGTGGATATGCACGCCCCCACCGTCCTGATTCAAAACCTGGAGACCGCCATTCAGGAGCCCCTGTGCCGCAACCGGCGGGTCCTGGCTGCCATCCGCCGGGGACATGAGCGGCTTCAGACCGCCCTCACCGGGCTGTATCCCGGCTCGCTGGTGCTCACCCTGTCCGCCGACACCATCCACCACAAGCTGCTGAAAAAGATCACCGCCCTGAACGACGTGCCCGAGGAGCCCACCAATCCCAGAGTGCTGGGGAAAAACATGTGCGTCCCCTTCGGCAAGCTGCTCCGGGGGAAGATGGTGCCCAATACCGTGACCAAAACCCTCCACACCGACAAGGTGTTCACCCCCGACCTGACCGAGAGTACCCTGGAGGCCTTCCCCTATTACGCCCCCATTCCCAGCCAGGTGCGCACCCTGAAGTCATTCAACCGCCCGGTAATCCTGGTGGATGACCTGATGCATCCCGGCTTCCGGCTCAAGCGGCTGGGCCCGGTCCTGCGGCAGGAGGGGGTGCCCATCCGCATGGTGCTGGTGGGCATCCTGTCGGGCTACGGCAAGGACCTGATGACCTCATGGAACCAGCCGGTGGACAGCGTCTACTTCCTGCCCCGCATCCGGCAGTGGTTTGTGGAGGCCACCCTCTACCCCTTCATCGGGGGGAACACCGTCCGGCGGCCCGCCTCGCCGGTGCCCGGCCTGCTGCCCGGCATCAATCATATCCTGCCCTACGCCCGGCCCCTGTTCCAGGAGGAGTGCGGGCAGGAGGCGGCCCTGCGGCTGTCCCGGACCTGCCTGGAGTCCTCCCTGGACCTGATCTCCACCCTGGAGCAGGAGTACCGCATCCTCTACGGCCGCAATCTCACCCTGTCCCGCCTGCCCGAGGCCATCATCCTCCCCCTGTGCCCCGACAAGGGGATGTGCCTGCGCTACGACCCCACCCTGTCCGCCTCGGTGTATCTGAAAAACGATTTGGAGCAGCTGCTGCGGCAGAATCAGTAAGGAGGGCTTTCCGTGCTTGATATCCCCAAGATTCGCGCCGTGCTGGACACCGCCAGCCGGTGGGACATGGACCTGAAAGAGTTCGCCTGCTGGGGCCACGCCCATCTGCTTAATCCCGTCCTCCCCCTGGAGGAGCTGGAGGCCTGGGAGGCGCTGACCCAGGTCACCCTGCCGGAGGACTACCGGGCCTATCTCACCCAGCTGGGCAACGGCGGGGCCGGCCCAGCCTA
>JAAWEX010000083.1 GCA_022794495.1 Lawsonibacter sp.
AGCCGCCTATAGGCGGCTTTTTTCACGCAAGCAGGCCGTAAATCAACCTCCCCAGCAGCAGAGCCAGCACCACAAAGAACATGGGCCGGATCACCTTCGCCCCGCCCTTCAGGGCCAGGCTGGAGCCCATGTAATTGCCTGCGACGCCGCACAGAGCGGCAGGGATGCCAACCGGCCACAGCACCTTTCCCGCAAGGGCGAAGGTAATCAGAGAGGCCAGGTTGCTGGCCGAGTTGGCCACCTTGGTATTCCCCGAGGCGGTGAGCAGGTCAAACCGGCACAGCCCGGTAAAAGCCAGCATGAGGAAGGTACCCGCCCCGGGGCCAAAAAAGCCGTCGTACCCGCCGATGGCCAGTCCGATCCCCAGAGCCATAACGATCAGCTGCAGGCGGTTCAGCCGGCCGGACTGGTCCTCCTGGCCAAAATCCCGCTTCAGCAGCAGGAAAACCGCCATCACCGGCACCACTCCCAGCATGATGTAGTACAGCATCTGCTCCGGCATGATGAGATTCAGCCGCGCCCCTGCCCAGGCCCCGGCCAGAGCGCCCACCGCTCCGGCGGAGGCACTGGGGATATGGACATCCCCCCGCTTTAAAAAGCGCCCGGTAGACAGAAACGTACCGAAGACGTTGCCGCACTTGTTGGTACCCGAGGCCAGATGGGCGGGCAGGCCGGCCAGCAGATAGGCGGGCAGGGTAATCAGTCCCCCTCCTCCGGCCACCGCGTCGATCACACCGCCCAAAAACACCAGCGGACAGACAATCAGCCAGACATGGGCCAGCTCTGACAGTTCCATGGTTCTCTCTCCTACTCTCCCTTAATCTCGTCCCAATACCGCTTGGCGGCCTGTTCCGTCTTGTTGTCGCCGTACTGGTAGTAATGGACGCCGGCCAGCTCGTCGGGCAGGTACTGCTGGGCCACCCAGTGCCGGGGGAAGCTGTGGGGATATTTGTAGCCCTGTTCCCGCTCCTGACCGGCGGAATCGGCATGGACGTTTTGAAGCTCTCGGGGGATGCTGCCGGTGCGCCCCGCCCGGACGTCGGCCAAGGCGGCGTCGATGGCCATACAGGCGGTGTTGGACTTGGGGGCGGTGGCCAGCAGGATCACTGCCTCAGCCAGGGGCAGCTTGGCCTCGGGCAGGCCAAGCTGGAGGGCGTTATCCACGCAGGCCTTCACGATGGGCACCGCCATGGGGTAGGCCAGGCCGATATCCTCGCTGGCAGAGCACAGGATGCGCCGGATGGCGGTAATCAGGTCCCCCGCCTCCAGCAGCCGGGCCAGGTAGTGGAGGGCAGCGTCCGGGTCGGAGCCCCGGATGGATTTCATCAGGGCGGAGGCGATGTCGAAGTGGGCGTCCCCCTCCCGGTCGTAGCGCATAGCCGATTTCTGGGCGGCAGTCTGGGCGTCCTCCAGCGTGACAAGGAGCTTCCCTTGCTCCCGCTTGGCGGCAGTGAGGAGAAGCTCGATGGCGTTCATGGCCTTACGCACGTCTCCCCCGCAGGCCGAGGCGATATGCTCGCGGACGCCCTCCTCACACTGGACCTCTGCCTCCAGCCTCTGCCCCATGATGGCAATCCCCCGGTCGATAGCGGGGAGCACATCCTGGGCGGTGATCTGCTTGAACTCAAACACACTGGCCCGAGACAGCACTGCCCCGAACACAGCGAAAAAGGGATTTTCGGTGGTGGAGGCGATGAGGGTGATCCGGCCGTCCTCCATAAACTCCAGCAGGGACTGCTGCTGCTTCTTGTTAAAGTACTGGATCTCGTCCAGATAGAGCAGCACCCCCTCCGGGGCAAGCAGGGTGCCAATGTCCGCCATGATGTCTTTGATATCGGAGATAGAGGCGGTGGTGGCATTGAGCCGGTGGAGGGGCCGGTTGGTCTTCTGGGCGATGATATTGGCTACGGTGGTCTTGCCTGTCCCCGACGGGCCATAGAAAATCAGGTTTGGGACATTGCCTCCCTCCACAATGCGGCGAAGCAGGCCGTTTTGGCCCAAAATGTGCCCCTGACCCACCACCTCGTCCAGGCTGGTGGGCCGTATTTCGTCCGCCAAGGGGCGGTATGCCATAGCGCTTCACACCTTTCTGTTTCATTCCCGCTCCAGCGCTCCGCTGTAGCTCTTCAGCGCCTTCCGCCGCCTGCGCCAGTCGGCCATAAGGGCGTCCATCCGGGCATAAAACCCCGGCCCATGGTCATGGTGGAGGAAATGGACCAGCTCATGGAGAGCCACATAGTCCCGCAGTTCCTCCGGACACCGGGCCAGGGCGGTATTCAGGGTGATATACCCCTGTGCCCAGTGGCAGTTGCCCCACTGGCTTTTCAGCGCCCGCAGCTTTAGTACCGGGAAGGCCACTCCCAGGGGCTCCACAAGGGGATACACCCGCTTCAGGGCCTCGCTCAGCAGTCGGACACATTCCTCCCGCGGCACCGGAGGCAGAGGCTCTCTCTGCCGGGCCTCCCGGCGGCGGACAGCGTCTAAAATCCAGCCGCTCTTCTCCCGGATAAAGTCGTCCGCCTGTTTCACCGGACACCGGAGGGGGACGGAGACCATGATCTCCCCTCCTGCACCCACCCGCAGATTCAGGTTTTTGATTCGCTTCCGGGTCAGGGTATAGGTGACGGGCCCCCTGGCGGTATCCACCAGGCGGAGCTGGGGCATCGGGCCGCTCACCATTTGTTCTCCACTTCCTCGGCAAAGCCCAGAAAATCCTTGACAAAAATTTCCGTCCCGTCGTCCAAAATGGCCAGTCCGGTGAACTTGCCGAAAATCTGATGCTGGTCTGACTTCACAATCCCCGCAGCACTGGCGCGGGCGGAGCGATCCAGAATGGGATCGAAGCGCATCTCAAACCGGCCGTCGTCGCTGGTAAACTCCCACTGATCCATATACCGCCGGCGGCGGCGGCGGCCGGGGATGCGGAAGCGGACCTTGGACAGCTTGTGGGCCCTGCCGTTGTAGAACAGCATATTCTCCGTGGCGGCGGCGGTGTTTCCAAAGCCGTAGCCCAGGTTGAAGCCGAATGGGATTCCCTCTACCAGGCCGGAGGCGGAGGCCCAATACCAGGTATTGTGGTAGGTCCAGACACCCCGGCCCCAGTCCAGCACGGCAAAGGAGTCGGCGGGGTCCAGCATGTACTCGTCCTCCCCCACCGTCACCTTTCCAGAGGCCCGCATGCAGTTGATCTTTTGGTTATAGTAAAAGTGCCCCGGCTTGTCGAAGGGCGTGCAGATCACCATGGACTCCTCCGGCTCATCGGTCAGCTCCACATAGGCGTCCAGACACTCCCGGCCCCGAAAGTTTTCCATGTGGGCGTAGAGAATCCGCTTATCCTCTTCCCGGCGGAAGAGCAGGGAGTAGCCCCGGCCGCCGGAGGCGCTGTCCCCCTCCAGCGTGCTGGAGGGCATCCCAGTGGACCCCAGAGGCATCAGGCGCATGGGGCTTTTGGTAATCTGAACATTCTCCCAAAAATCCATGAGAGAGATGGAGTCCAGACCCATGTAGCCGTTGTCGGCAATGGTCAGGGCCAAGCCGAATTGGCCATTCATCACCAGGTAGTAGTCCCACTCCTTGATGCGCATGGCAGAGGTTTTGATCTGATTCCTATGATAAACAGGCAGCAGCCTTTTGGCAAAGCCCGGTTCCCGAAGATTGCCTTGTCCGTCCAGCAGCGGCCCTGATTGTGTGATCTCGTGCTGATCCATATCCATCCCCCTAGCGTGCGGACCGCCCCAGGCGGCTTTTTCGCAGTATGCTCCATTATACTGTAAATCTTTCCATTCCGCAATTCTTTTCTTGGACAGGCAAGAAACTTCTTTTTTCCGCATACCTTCTCAGGGAAGTTTTTCAGAGGAGGCGTCAAGCAGTGGGGAAGCTTGTAGCTAAGGCAAAATACCGGGACATCCTGCTGGGCGTCGGGCTGTTGTGGGCCACCCTGGCCCTGGTTCTATGGCCGGAGCAGGCCATGGGTGCCATGCGGGACGGCCTGCGGCTGTGCGGCAACGTAATTTTGCCCTCCCTGTTCCCCTTCTTTGTGTTATCCTCCCTTGTGGTGGAGCTGGGAATGTCCCGGTATCTGGGCAAGCTGCTGGAGCCGGTAATGGCCCCGCTCTTCCGGGTCAACGGCAGCTGCGCCGCCGCACTGGCCCTGGGCTTTGTGGGGGGCTACCCCGTAGGGGCCCGGACAGCCATCCAGATCTATGAGAACGGCCAGTGCTCCCGCACCGAGGCGGAGCGGATGCTGGCCTTTTGCAACAACAGCGGGCCCGCTTTTATCCTGGGGGTGGTGGGGGCCGGCGTGTTCGGCAGCGGCACTGCGGGACTGCTCCTCTATCTGACCCATCTGCTGGCCTCACTGATGGTAGGGGTGCTGTTCCGGTTCTACAGGCCCGGCGACAAGCCCCAGACCCGGCGCAGCCGGGGCCCCCAGTTCCAGGCGGCCAGTTTTTCAAAGGCGTTTACAAAATCTGTTACAGGCGCTATGCAATCCACCCTGAATATCTGTGCCTTTGTTCTCTTTTTTACCGTATTTCTCCGCATTTCAGCCCATGCCGGCATCTTAAACGCCCTGGGCGGCCTCCTCTCCTCCCTGTTGGCCCCTCTGGGGATGGATCAGACCTGGGCGGAGCGGCTGCTCACCGGACTGGTTGAGGTGTCCTCAGGGGTATCCGCCCTCACCGACGGCGCGCTGCCCGGGCGGCTGTCCATGGCCGCCTTCATGCTTGGCTGGGCGGGCGTGTCCGTCCACTGCCAGGTGCTGGCCTTCCTGGGCGACAGCGGCCTGTCCGTCCGCACCTATGTGGCCGGCAAGCTGCTTCACGGTGGGCTTTCCGCCCTGCTGGTCAGCCTGCTGTTCCGGGCGTTCCCCCTCAGCAGCCCCGCCTCCTTCTACCTGGCAGAGCAGACAGAGGCCATCGCTCAGCTGGACTTTCAGCGGGCGCTTACCCTCTCCGCCGCCGTCTCCTGGGGCGTGTGGCTGGCCTTTATGGCCCTCACCGTCTGGGTGGTACAAAAAAACAGTGGAAAAGGGCGGCGAAATGTAGTATAATGCGGATCAGAAAACTTTACATAGAAAGAAGTGAGCCGCCATCAACCTCTTTCAAACCTCTATTGAGCCCCGCTGCGCCTACTGTGCCAGGGGGCGCGAGCTGGACCCCGGCCAGGTGGTCTGCCCCAAGAAAGGCGTCATGTCCGCTGGCTCCTCCTGCGGAGCCTTCCGGTATGACCCCCTCAAGCGCGTCCCCCCCCGCCCGGCCAAGCTGTCCACCTCCACCCTGACCGATGAGGATTTCAAGCTCTGATCTCCCAATTTGTGGAAAAACTACCTGTAAGGTATTTTCACCTTACAGGTAGTTTTTTGTCGTTCCTTGAAATTTTCAAGAAATTTTTTTCTTCTGCGACGGCTTCCTACATCACTCGCCAGCCATTTTGACGAAGCGCGTCGTTTCAGGCTGATTTCTGCGATATGTTTCTCTTTTCTAAACCGGACAGACACTATATAATGTGCCCGTCAGGTGAAATTTATGAAAGGAGACACCATATCATGGAATTAAAGATTGCAACCAGACAATGTCAGGACCAAAGGGGAGTTATGCGTCATTTTCACTATTTTCTCACCATTGAGCAGGAGGAAACCCCGCATTTTTCCTGCGAAAACTATGGGGTGCGTATCGCGGAAGAGGCGGGCGGCGAGTCCGCCGTGCCCAGAATCACCACAAGCGCCGCCCGCATCGACGAGCTGATGACTCTGCTGGTGGACAATCAGGTCGGGCCAGCCGGACTGCATGATGTGGTGGCGGACTGGCTGTAAGGCAGTTTCCCTTTTCAGCTATTGCGCCAGTTACTTTTTCCCGCCGAACTTCTGCATCACGACGACCAGCAGGGCGATCAGGCCCAGCACCACAAAGATCCCCAGCATCCCCTGGCCCAGCATCTCCAGCGCAAAGATAATATTTTGATTCATATCCCATTCCTCCTTGTCAGCCCATATTGGCGAAATATTGCAGCACCACGCCGCCGGCCACCACCGAGGCAATCTGACCGGACACGTTGGCGGCAATGGCGTGCATAAGCAGGTGGTTTTGACTGTCTGCCTCCTGGCCCAGCTTCTCAATCACCCGGGAGGACATGGGGAAAGCGGAGATGCCCGCCGCCCCCACCATGGGGTTGATCTTGCTGCCAGGCGTAAAAAGGTTCAGTGCCTTTACGAACAGCACCCCCACCACCGAGTCCAGCACAAAGGCCACCAGACCCAGGGCCATAATCATCAGCGTCTCCGGGCGGACAAACTGGTCGGCCCGCATGGAGAAGGAGATGGTGATGCCAAGCAGCAGAGTAATCAGGTTGGCCAGCTCATTCTGGGCGGTGTGGGACAGGGTAGACAGTACGCCGCACTCTCGAATCAGGTTGCCGAACATGAGGAAGCCCACCAGCGCCACCGAAGCCGGGGCCACCAGTCCGGCAATCACCGTCACCAGGATGGGGAACAGGATGCGCATCCGCCGGGTGACCCCCTGAGGCCTGTAGGGCATTTTCATGGCCCGGTCCTTTTGGGTCGTGACCAGCTTGATGGCGAAGGGCTGGATAATGGGCACCAGCGCCATATAGGAGTAAGCCGCTACAGCAATCGCGCCCACATATTTGGAGTGGAGCATCTGGGATACCAGGATAGAGGTAGGGCCGTCGGCGGCGCCGATGATGCCGATGGAGGCGGCATCCTTGATATCAAAGCCCAGGGCGGCCGCAATGATAATCGTGAGGAAGATGCCCGCCTGGGCCGCCGCGCCGCACAGGAACAGCTTGGGATTGGCCAGCAGGGGCCCAAAGTCGATCATTGCGCCAATTCCGATGAAAAGCAGGATGGGCATGGCCTCGCTGGCTTCAATCCCCACCTCAAACAGCCACTGGATGATCCCCGGGGCCTCCGCCCCGATGGCGGCATTAAACTGGTTAATGACGCCGGACAGGGGCAGATTGACCAAAATGGCCCCAAACCCCATGGGCATGAGCAAGGCGGGCTCAAAGCCCTTCTCGATGGCCAGGTAAATGAGCAGGCCTCCGATGGCGTACATCACCAGCTGCTGCCAGGTAACAGACGTCAGCCCCCGCCAGAGAAATGATAAATCCATTTTCTTGCACTCCTTTTTCTATATCCTTTCCATTTTTGTGGGTATCTATCAAAAAAGACCTGCGCTCCGAAATTCGGAACGCAGGTCTGGTCATTTCAGGCACAGCCAGAGCGGCCTCACGGGCCGCACATGCTTGTTGACTGGCGCCACGCGCCGGAAAAGGCGCGCCGACTACTCCCCTTTGTTGTATGGGGCATGTTATCACATCCCCCATGCCGTTGTCAAGAGGTTTTCAGGATAAATTTACGCTTATCTCATAAATTTAGGAAAGCTGCCGAATGTAGGGCAAGGGCTCTGCCCTTGCCTAAATCCGATCTCATTTTATCCCCTTGCGGGGATAGGCAGGGGTAGAACCCCTGCCCTACTTGCCGTCCATCTCTAAAATTCCCTCGACGGCCCCCGTCTCGCAGTTGTACCAAAAGTACCCGGAGTGGTCCTCCCCCGCGGCGTCCTCAAAGGCGTAGTAGATCAGCATGGAGGCGCTGTCCGTCCCCCACTGCAAAAACTGATATTCGATCTCCGGCCAGCCGTCGGGATTGCTGTAGCCGTATTTGCGCAGCTCCGTGGCCTCCACCCCCATGGAGAGGTAGGCGTTCAGATTGCTGGATGAATTTCTGTCCAGCCAGCTCAGGGTCAGGCGGCTCTCATCCCCATCGTCCAGGGCCAGGACGTATTTTCTGCTGTCAGGGGACCACCAGACGCCCCGATAGACACAGTCTCCATAGATGACCCGCCACTGTAAGCCGTCTTCCCGCTCTGTGATGAGCGAGACGCTGTCTTTTAACGGGAAAAAGTGGTTGGAAAGATCCTTGCCGTATACCGTGACGTGGTACGCTCCATTGGGGGATGCGACCTCGTCCAGGACGAACGGCCACCCACTCCTCCACAGGAGGACGCCGCCAATCAGGACGGCGGCGGCGAGCACCAGCGCGGCGGCGGCCAGATATTTTTTCCGAACCCCCCGGACCTTACGCCTTACCTCGTTCTGAGAGTAGCTGATAATCTCCTTTGCGCTGGCTTCCGCCTCCTGGGGCGCTT
Source organism: Lawsonibacter sp. (assembly GCA_022794495.1). Lineage (GTDB taxonomy): Bacteria > Bacillota > Clostridia > Oscillospirales > Oscillospiraceae > Lawsonibacter. The sequence goes on from JAAWEX010000083.1 coordinate 8,169, forward strand.
CGGCCCGCTCCCCCTGGATCAGCTCCACAATGGAGACCCCCAAAATTTCCGCCAGCGGCTCCAAAAGGGAGATATCGGGGGCGCAGACGCCCCGCTCCCACTTTGACACCGCCCGGTCGGTGATATGCAGCAGGTCCGCCAGCTGCTTCTGGGTCATGTCTCGCTCTTTTCGCAGCTCTTTAATGAAGCCACCAGTTTTTACATTGTCCATGGATTCTTGCACCTCCTGCCTGGAATCATACTCCATCCCAGGCAAAAAGTCACCAAACCATAGGTTGAGTTGCCCTCAGCCCTGGCTGCGGTCCTTCTGAGGCACCATAATCCGCAGGTGAGAGCCCTCGCCACACTTGCCCTTCTCGTCGTGGACCTCAATGTCAAACCACATCTTCCGCCGCTCGATCTCCCGCAGGGTGGCGGTGGCGGTCACCTGCATCCCCACAGGGGTGGGGGCCAGGTGGCAGACGTGAGCCTCCGCGCCCACGGTAGTAACACCCTCGTCCAGATATGCCTGAGCCAGCTCCAGGGCGCAGGCCTCCATCAGGGCCAGCATGTTGGGGGTGGACAAAATTTTAGCTCCCGCCGTGCCGATGCGCTTGGCGGTCATGGTGTCG
>JAAWEX010000084.1 GCA_022794495.1 Lawsonibacter sp.
GCCTCTCTCACTGTAAGAAGGGGGACGTGTCCATGGACTGGGCGCAGTATTATGCTCAGCTGAGCGAGATGGCCAGAGCCGGACAGGAGCTTGGATTCTGCGAGAACTTCTTCCGCCTGTTCTACCAGGCCTTTATCGAGGGGGATCGTTGGCAGCTTTACCTCCGGGGACTGGCTGTTACATTACAGCTCACCGTCATTGCCCTGTGCATCGGCATTGTGCTGGGTGTGCTGGTGGCGGTGGTCCGCACCGCCCACGACCAGCAGCGGCTGGGACGGAGAAACTTTTTCCTAAGCTTCTGCAATGTCCTGTGCCAGATCTATACCACGGTCATCCGGGGTACGCCCATGATGGTTCAGCTGCTCATCTGGGGCTTTGTCATCTTCAGCTCCAGCCGCAACAAGACCATGGTGGGTGCGCTGGGCATCGGCATCAACTCCGGGGCCTATGTGGCGGAGATTGTCCGGGCCGGCCTGATGAGCGTGGACGGAGGCCAGGCAGAGGCGGGCCGCTCCCTGGGCCTGAACTACTTCGACACCATGCGGTATATCGTGATCCCCCAGGCCTTTAAAAATATCCTGCCCGCCCTGGGCAACGAATTCATTGTCCTGTTTAAAGATACCTCCCTGGTCTCGGCCATCGGAGGCGCTGAGCTAATTTACTACGCCAAGGCCGTGGGCTCAAAGACCTTTGAGGTCATGTTCCCCTATCTGGGCGCTGCTGTGATCTACCTGACAGCGGTTTTAATACTCACCTGGCTCCAGGGCAAGCTGGAAAGGAGGCTGCGTCAAAGTGATCGACGTTAAAAATCTGAGCAAATCCTTCGGCGACCACCTGGTGCTGGACAACATCTCCGAGCACATCAGCCCTGGGGAGAAGGTGGTGGTCATCGGCCCCTCCGGGTCGGGCAAATCCACCTTTCTGCGCTGCCTCAACCTTCTGGAGAGCCCCACGGCGGGGACCATCACCTTCGAGGGCACCGCCATCACCGACCCCAAGGTAAAGATCGACAAGATCCGCCAGCAGATGGGCATGGTGTTCCAGCACTTCAACCTCTTCCCCAACATGACCATCCGGAAAAATATCACCCTGGCCCCGGTGCGCACCGGGCTGATGAAGCAGGACGAGGCCGACGGGCTGGCCGCCCAGCTGCTCCAGCGGGTGGACCTGAGCGACAAGGCGGAGGCCTACCCCAACCAGCTGTCCGGCGGCCAGAAGCAGCGCATCGCCATCGTCCGGGCCCTGGCCATGAAGCCAAAGGTAATGCTCTTCGACGAGCCCACCTCCGCCCTGGACCCGGAGATGGTGGGCGAGGTGCTGGACGTGATGAAGGAGCTGGCCCAGGAGGGCATGACCATGGTGGTGGTCACCCACGAGATGGGCTTTGCCCGTGAGGTGGGCAGCCGGGTCCTCTTTATGGACGGCGGTCACATTTTAGAGCAGAATACCCCCAAGGAGTTCTTTGACCACCCCCAAAACCCCCGGACTCAGCTGTTTTTGTCCAAGGTACTGTAACGAGGCAGGGCCGTCTAACCGACGGCCCTTTTTATTTGTCTGACTTTTTAATCTTTTTCGACTTTGCAGGGGTGGAAATGATTTGAACCATGGTGTATAATTAGTGAAAAAGGAGGATGTAGAAATGAAAAAACTCCCTTACCTGATCTGTCTGGCCTCTCTGACGGCGGCACTGCTGTGCGGCTGCACCCAGAGCGGCGCGTCTGCTCCAGAGGCGTCCGTCCCCCCCTCCCCATCCGTCTCAGAGCCGGAGCCCGCCCCGCCCCCGCCTCCCCCCTACACCCTGGACCGCTCCAGCATCCCGGAGGAGGTCAACGTGGAGGTTGCCGCCTTGACCTCAGAAGAGCCGGTGACCTACGATCAGGTCCTGGACGAGGCGGAGCGCCAGGGGGACCTGGGCGGACAGATCGACCTGACCGCCTACCGGCTCACCGTCCCCCAGATCAAGGACGTGACTGCCCGGTGTAAGGGCAGGTCTGTGATGTGGCAGCTGGATGTGGACGGCGAGATCATCACTCCCGACGCGGCGGTACTGGACCTGTCCGGCCACGACCTGGCCGGGCTGGGCGTGGACCTGTATGAGATATTTGAGGTCCTCCCCTGCCTGACCTGGGTGGACCTGTGCAAAACCGGCTTCACCAACGAGGAGTACGCCGCCCTCCAGGACGCCTTTCCCGACATCCGCATGATCTGGGAGATCGTGTGGCACCACTGGACCCTGCGCACCGACGTGGTAGCCTTTTCCACCATGAAGACCTGCGCCCAAACCTTCTTCCTCTACGACGAGGATGCCCAATACCTGCGCTACTGCACCGACCTGGTGGCCCTGGACCTGGGACACAACCGCGTCCATGACTGGTCCTTCCTCCAGTACATGCCCAATCTGAAAATCCTCATCGCGGTGGACAACCAGGTGAAGGATCTGTCCTGGATTCAGTACACCCCCAAGCTGGAGTACCTGGAGTTCTTTGTGGGCTATGTGACCGACCTGAGCTTTTTGCAGTACACCCCCAATCTCAAGGACCTGAACATCAGCTATAACCGGGTCAGCGACGCCACCTACCTCTATGACCTGCCCAACCTGGAGCGGCTGTGGATGGAGCATACCCGAATTCCCTACGGCGAGTATCAAAAGCTGAAGGAGACCTACCCTAACGCCAAAATTGTCCGCAACGGCGAGGGCTCCATCGACCAGGGCTGGCGAACCCACGAGCGGTACTACGCCATGCGGGATATGTTCAAAAACAACTATGTCCACGAGCTGTTTATGGACAAGGAGGATGCAGGATAGCTATGTTTGCGTACAGATGCGGCATTAAGCTGAAAAGCACCACCGCGGACGCGGCTGTTCTGAAGCTTTTGCGGAAGCACTTTCCCAATACCTCCCTCGGGGAGCTGCGGGGAAAAATACAGGCCCACGACTATGTCTACCTCTCGGACATGCTGAGGCAGGACGGAGAGCGGGAAGCAGTCAAAATGCTTCGGGAGCTTGACCGGGCGGGGGTTGAAACCGAGCTCTTTGAGGAGAGCCGGGACACCCCCGGCCCATGGAGAGCCAGCCCGTTAAGCCGGGAAGTGCTTTACAATATGCTCCAGCGCTCCCGGGACATCCAGCGGCAGGTGCTGGAGGATATAGAGCTGGAGACAGAGGGATACATCAGTCCAGAGGTCAGAGCATACATTGACGAGGAGATGGCGGCGGAAGAGGAAATTGACCGAAAAATTATGGAGTAATCTTGTTTTTCCTGCTAAGGCATGAAATGCTTCAAAATTTCCGCCTCATCCAGCCGCTTTCCAAAAAACTCTCTGATTGGAAATTCCGGAACTAATTTTTCCTTTCTGTTGTATGGCTCAGACGCGTCAAAGGGGCGGAAAATGAACCCTTTTCCAGGTCCAGGGCGCTGTTCAGGGCTTACGCTTGCCTCAAAATATTCTACCACCGCCTCCCGGAGCTGCGGCGGTATCTCCTCAAATACGGTTTCTGTCAGCTGGAGCACTATGGAATCACCCACTTCCTCGGTTTTCCAGCAGGGCGCGTTTAAAATCGTATCGCGCCCCAGCATTTTGATATAGGGCGGGCCAAAATAGGTGCGCCACTTTAATGCGGGACAACGAATATCAAGCCGGTCCGGAATAAACGCGCTTTTTGTATTTGTGCAGGGGATCGAACTGGTATAGTCATAAATTTCGGCATGGACAGGGGGAAACAGACGAACCAAATCGTCGCAAAAATGGACAAACTGAGCCATGTTTCCTCCGTCCTTTTTTAAGAACGGCTTGGAAATATTGACGGAAATCATATTAAACAGAACAGAATTTGCCCAGTTGTGCCATCCTATAAAATATCCGATTTTTCCGGGAGGCCTCCCTTTCATCATCAGCTGCGCATTGCAGGGGCGGCTCTCCAGCTCCTCCTGAGACAGGTCTGCGCCTTCAAACCAAGACAGAATGATTTCATCCTCTTTTTTATCATTGAATATCTGCTTCATAGGCTCATAATTACCGTACTTAAAGGGCCGGTAATTGGGGCCGTAGGCATCAACCAGTCGAAAGAAATCCTGTGCAGCCTTTTTGCTGTGAAACGGTTTTGTGGTGCGCAGAAGAAAGTCTATCTGCGGCCTTGCAGGCGTAATCAACGGCATCTCTTATCGCTCCAATCTGTCGGTCATTTAGACCAATTATAGCATCGTTTTGGATAGATGCAAGCAGTTTCTGCTTCGGCAGGCCATTCCTCCGGCATGTCTGACCGCTCCGCCGCATATCACTTCACTGAGGTGGTGTGCGGTGGATTTTTTGGCGCGGGCGGCGGACGCCCTGTGGAACCCCTGGCTGCTGGGGCTGTTCTTGGCGACGGGGCTGGTATATTCCGTGGGCTCCGGGTGGTTTCAGTTCTTCGGGTTTCGCACCTGGTGGCGCGCCACGGCGGGGTCGCTGCTGTGCAGGCGGGAGAAGGGGGCGGGCGGACTGTCCCCCCTCCAGGCCCTGGCCACCGCCCTGGCCTCCACCATGGGCACCGGCTCTATCGCCGGGGTGGCCTCCGCCCTCACCCTGGGCGGACCAGGGGCGGTGTTCTGGATGTGGGTCTCCGCCCTGCTGGGCATGATGACCTCCTGTGGAGAGAAGCTGCTGGCGGTGGAGTACCAGCGCGCAGGCCCGGACGGCAAGCTCCGGGGCGGCCCCATGTACTACATCCGGGACGGGCTGGGCTCTCCCCTGCTGGCCGCCTGCTTCTGTCTGGCCTGCATCCCCGCCACCCTGGCGGGGGGAAACCTGGTCCAGTCCTCCTCCATCGCCTCCAGCCTGGAGGCCGCCTATGGCCTTCCCCGGCTCTCCGTGGGCCTTGCCACCGCTCTGCTGGCCGGACTGGTCATGATCGGCGGCCTGGGCCGGATTGCGGCGGTGTCCTCCGCCCTGGTGCCCGCCATGGCCCTGCTCTATCTGGGCAGCGGCGCGGCGGTGCTGGCGGCCAACTGGACGCGGATTCCTCAGGCCCTGGGTCTCATCTTCTCCTGTGCCCTCTCCCCCGCCGCCGCGGCGGGAGGCGGCGCGGGCTGGACGATTTCAGCCGCTCTGCGCTACGGGGCAGCCCGGGGGGTGTTCACCAACGAGGCGGGGCTGGGCACCTCCGCCATGGCCCACGGGGCCGCCCAGACGGACCATCCCGCCCGCCAGGGGATGTGGGGCATCTTTGAGGTGTTCCTGTCCACGCTCCTCGTCTGCACCGTCACCGCCCTTGCCATCCTGGTCAGCGGCGTGTGGGGCTCCCCCCCGCTGGAGGCCCTCACCGGCGCCCCCCTCACCGCCTGCGCCTTCGGCTCCGTCCTGGGGGGATTTGGAGAGGGGGCGGTGGCGCTGTCCCTGCTGCTGTTCGCCTTCTCCTCCATTCTGGGGTGGAGCTACTACGGGGAACAGTGCCTCTCCTTCCTTTTTTGCGAAAGAGGCAGGCGGAAAAAGAAAATTTTACCTGTTTCTTCTAAAACAGGCTATATTTTTCTATACAGGGCTATATTTTTAGGGGGGACCGTGCTGGGGGCGGTGTGGAACCCCCAGGCCATCTGGCAGCTGGTGGACCTGTGCAACGCCCTGATGGCCCTGCCCAATCTGGCTGTCCTGCTGGCCCTTGCGCCCCAGGCCCTTGCCCTGCTCCGAGACTGGCTCTCCGGGCCGGAAGGAAAAGCACGGAAAATTTAAACACGGCAAAATAAAAAAACCTATTGACAGCCGGGGCAAATATGCCTATCATAAAGGACAGAAACAGTGCTCAGGCACATATATAGAAGGAGCGAACATTATGATCTTTGAAAAGCTGGCCGCCCTAGTCGCCGAGCAATTCAATGTAGATGCCGACGGCATCACCATGGACACCTCTTTTACTGACGATCTGAATGCCGACTCTGTGGACATTGTGGACTTGTCTATGGCTTTGGAGGAGGAATTTGGGATCGACGAGCTGGACGAGGAGCAGGCCTCGTCCATCACGACGGTAGGTGATCTGGTTCGTTTTCTCCAGAGCAAGGTCGACTGACGCCAACTGCAAAAAAGATGGAACTCCGCCGGAAGCGGAGTTCCGTTGTTGTAAAGACCGCCGAAGCACGGCGCGGCCTAAGGAGATTACCATGACTGAATTGGAAGAAAAGCTTGGATATGCCTTTCAAAACCCCTCTTTGCTGGACAACGCCCTCACCCACAGCTCCCGCGCCAACGAAAGCCGGGGCAAGCTGCTCAGCAATGAGCGGCTGGAGTTTTTGGGCGACTCTGTCCTGGGCATGGTGGTAGCCGACCACCTGTACCGCAACCACCCCGACCTGCCCGAGGGCGTGCTCACCCGCACCCGCGCAGCCCTGGTGTGCGAGGAGAGCTTGGTAGAGGTAGCCCAGGAGCTGGGGCTGGGGGGATATCTGCGGCTGGGCAAGGGCGAGAGCTCCGGCGGCGGCCGGGAGCGCCCCTCGATCCAGGCTGACGCGGTGGAGGCCGTCCTGGCCGCCATCTATCTGGACGGCGGCATCGGTTCTGCCCGGAAGTTTATCCAAAAGTTCATCCTCAGTCGTGAGATTGCCGGGCTGACCAAGCCCCGGGACCACAAAACCTCCCTCCAGGAGCTGGTCCAGCGGGAGAGCGGCCAGGTCCTCCAGTACCGCCTGGTGGGCGAGGAGGGTCCCGACCACAACAAGCGCTTCTTTGTGGAGGTCACCCTCAACGGGAAGACCATCGGCTCCGGCTCCGGTCACAGCAAAAAAGAGGCTGAACAGATGGCCGCTCAGGCGGCGATCCAGACCCTGCAATAGCAAAAGCCGCGTCCGCCTCTCCTGGGAGAGGCGGACGCTTTATCCTGCCTTTCGACCGGACAGCAGAGCCCGGCACTTAATTTATCAAAAATTCTGCCGATAACCCTATAAGAAACAGTTAAGGAGTTGAGCGCTTTGGATATTACCTCTATTCTCCAGGCCGGCCAGCTTTCTCCCATGCGTCCGGCCAAATTCACCGCCCCGGCGGACCAGGAGCAGACCACCCCGGGCTGTTCCTTGGACAGGATGGATATTTCTCAGGGAGGCCGTCAGGCCGCAGATCTCAATTTGAACGGCATAACCGCAGAAGCGTTTATGGAGCAGGTCCATCAGCAGCTGGGCGAGCAGAAGCTGGAGGTCAACTGGAACGCCGCCGTGGACCCGGACGGGCAAATCTGGTGCAAGGCCTATTTCGACTCCTATGTCTCCCAGGCAACCCAGTTCCGTGACGCCGCCGAGAGCGCCATTAAGAGCCACTACGCCGGTGCCTATCAGGAGGCGCTGAACAGCCCCCTGGGCCGGGACCTGACCGGACAGCTGAATTTCCTCGCCGCCAAGTACCAGTGCTCCTGGTCTGACTACTTCGACGCCAGCATACCGGCGGGCGAACGGCAGTGGACCTATACCCAGGTACGGGCCATGCTAACCAATACCGGCCTGCGGCTCAACGACCCCTATGCGCTAAAGGACATCCACGTCCCCACCGCCGAGGAGACCTCCAAAACCGCCAGACAGGCCGCCGATGACAAAATCAGCGCGTTGGTTCAACAGGCCAAGGCGGCAGAGAAATAGCGAAAGGCCGCCCATCCGGGCGGTTTTTTAATCTTCAAGCTCCTCTCGATGGTCCTGGAAAAACTGCCAATAGGCCCTGATATGCTCCAGCTCGGTCCAGGGCCGAGGCTGAATTGGGACGCTGTCCAGGTCATAGATTTTTGCCCCCCTCATAGCCAACAGAAAGGGCGAGTGGGTGGAGATGACAAACTGGCAGCGGTAAAACCGGGCGGAGTCCTCTAAAAAGGCCCTCAGCTCCTCCTGGAGTCTGGGCGAAAGGCTGTTTTCCGGCTCGTCCAGCAGGTACAGGCCGTCCTCCTGAATCTCCTTGGTGAAAAAGGCAAAGGCGCTCTCCCCGTTGGACTTCTCCACCACGTCGTTCATCACCCGGTCCCGGACATACCGGGACCCGGTGCGCCGCTGGGCGTCAACCACCTGGCGCAGCCGGTCCACATCCTCCATGGACCGCATCTGAAATTTGGCGTACCGGGCGTCCGCATACTCCTCCAGCAGCTCCCGGCGGCGGTTCTCGATGTTCTCGTTGATGCACCGCAGGTCCAGCAGGTAGTCAAACACGTCGTCGCTGGTGATGACCCGGCTGTGTTCCTTCGCACCCTGAAAGGCGGGGGCAGTCTCCACCCGGCACCACTCCAGATACTCCCCAAAAAACGAGCTGCGGTTGAACACTGTCCCCCGGCGCAGGCCCAGCTTCTCCCCTATCAGGTTTAGAATGGTGGTCTTGCCGCTGCCGTTGCCGCCACAGAGGATGGTCACCGGCTCCAGCTCCAGCGCGGGCGCTTCCCGGCCGAAAAATACCCCAAAGGGGTAACGGCTGGTGTAGCAGGTGCGCTTGTTTTCCCGGCTGTTTTTGAGAAAGCTCAGCTCCGACCCCTCGCCGGGGAGGGAGAAACGGGTCAAATAGATCATAGCAGCCCTCTTTTTCCAGGATATGTCTCTAAAGCGGAGGGCGGCCTTTTGGCCGCCCTCGCTCCGCATTACTGCTTGCTCTTGATATACTCGTCGATAGACTTGGCGGCAGATTTTCCCGCGCCCATAGCCAGAATCACGGTGGCCGCGCCGGTGGCGGCGTCGCCTCCGGCAAAGATGGCCGGGCAGGAGGTGCAGCCGTTCTCGTCGGCGGCCACACAGCCCTTCTTGTTTTTCTCCAGGCCGGGGGTGCCCTCGTAGCTCATGGGGTTGGGCTGG